>JBCCAG010000661.1:0-2777 GCA_039814955.1 Cyanobacteria bacterium P01_A01_bin.135 | reverse complement strand
GCAAAGCCATTACCATTCCCCCAGTGGGTTAGAGGGAGGTTATCTAGATTGAGGATGGGGTTAGGCGGCATGGCGAAGCGGTCGGGCAATGCCCTGATAGGTAGGGTTTAGATTTTAGAAAGCCTTTGGAGGGCAAAGTTTAGAAAGGAATGTCGTCCAGGTCGGCCTCTGCGGGCATGGGGGGCTCATCGCTGGGCGGCGGGGCGGGGGCCGGGGCCGGGCTGCGCTTGGCGGTGGGCTGACTTTCGGCGGAGGAGACAATGCTCTCGCCGCCGCCCAGCAGATGAATGCGCTGGGCCGTCAGCTCTGCCCGCTTTTCCCGGAAGCCCTCGGGCCGCTCTGTGGAAATCATTCCCAAGCGCCCTTCCACAATGACGCGATCGCCTACGTGGTAGCGCTCTTGAATTTCTTGGGCCAGGTTTCCCCAGCCCACTACCTTCACGGTCTCTGGAGGGTCACCGTCCCGCAGGGCCTCAAACTGTACCGACATTTCGGCAATGGGAGTCTGGGTATCGGAGGTGTAGCGGAGTTGAGGGGCCTGGACCACTTCGGCCATCAGGATGCAGTTGTTCATAGCGTTCCTTTAAATTGCTGGCGATCGCAAAACCGAGACAGTCGCCACATGGCAGAGCAAAATTCTTCAAAATTGGTGCTACTAAAATTCTATACGCTGATTGCGATCGCCACCGTGACCAAGCGTTCGTACCGACGCGGCGCGCCGCTGGGATGTGAGTCAGTGATGTGTCGCCCAAACAAGCGCGTAGCCACAATCAACGAAAGGCAGCTGCGTTTACTGGTAGCGCTCTGCTTAAAATTTTCAGCGGTACTGGAATCAGTAAACCCGATGGTGGGGTTCTCCCCCCAGCTTTCCTAGCAAATCATGCTACGGTTTGACGGTAGAGTTGGTAGGATTTTGACATCCTGCTGCACCCACCCGATACACTGTCACCCATGGCTTTGGACAATCTGCGCGACCTCTACCAGCAAGTCATTCTCGACCGCTATAAAAAGCCTCGCCACCGCGGCAAAGCAGACCCCATACACCGGTATCAAAAAGGCCATAATCCATCCTGCGGAGACACCATCGAGCTGACCCTGCAGCTCAGTGCGGCGGACGGCGATGAGGCAGCCACCATTGAAGACGTCAAATTTGAGGGAGAGGGCTGTGCCATTTCCATGGCTTCGGTGGATTTGATGGCTGAAGCCCTGCGGGGCAAGTCATCCCAAGAGGCGCTAGAGATGGTGCAGCGGTTCCAGGCCATGATGCGCGGCGAGGCCGAGTTTCCCAAAGAGGCGCGCAAGCTCAATGTGATGCAGGGCGTGGCCCAGTTTCCGGTGCGGATCAAATGCGCCAACTTGGGATGGCATACCCTGAAAGCTGCGATTGAGCAGGAGCAGTCTTCTCCTTCCCCCACCGACCCGGACGCCTTTGTGAGCAACGAGTAACGAACAGCGAGGCAACATGCCAACCACATCTGATTTTCTAACCGCGGCTCAGTGGTCCGCCGGCCTGACGCTGGCGATAGGAATCCTAACCGCCCTGGGCTTTGCATTGAGCTGGGGGATACGCTTTCGCTTGGTGGGGGCGACTGGGTTTATGGCGGTGCTGACGGTGGGCATTTTTGCCCTGGGTTTGGTGCCCTTTACCCGTACCGTGGTGCCGGGGGCGGTGCCCTTTTCCCGCGTGTTCGACAACGGAGCTACCCGCGCTGTGATCACCGTACCGCCAACGGTCACCGCCACGGAGCTAGAAGCCACCCTGAAGCAGGCTGCCAGCGACCTGTTTTCCCCAGGGCGGATGAGTACCGGCCAGCGGCAGCTCACCATCGCGGCCCGCACGGTGCTCCACCCCCAGCCTGGCATATCCGAGCCCCTTGTTCTGGGTAAGGTTGAGCGCTCCCTGTCGGCACGGGAGGACAGCGATATGGAGATTACCCTGTACCGCGATCGCCTCTTGAAGCTGCCTAAAATTGTTGAGCCCGCTGCAGAATCAGACCCAGTTTAAGCCAGCCCAGTTGTTTCACCCAGCGCTCGCCCCGGCCCTAGGCCCAACTCAGTTTATAGAAGTCCCGCTTCAATTTCGCTATAATCCTGCCCATGAGTCACTCCACCCTCACCTCTAAACCACCAGCGCTGTTCAGCGCCATGGCCCCCGCCCGCGTTCTACGGGGAGATGCCGCTCTCGCCCAGAGTCGGGAGGCTGTCGCCGCGCTGGGGAAGCGGCCCTTAATTGTCGGCGGAGATCGTACCCTTACGGCGGCAATGCCTTACCTGGCTCCCGCCCTGGCAGATTTGGAGAGCGCCACTGCATCCTATGGCCATGATTGCAGCGAAGCGGCACAGACCCAGATTCAGCAGGCAGCGGCTCACCACGGGGCCGACCTAGTGATTGGTGTCGGGGGCGGCAAGGCCCTAGATGCGGCAAAGCTGCTGGCCTATCACCTCGACCTTCCCATTGCCACAGTTCCCACCTCTGCCGCCACCTGTGCGGCATGGACCGCCCTCTCCAACATCTACAGCGAGGCGGGAGCTTTTCAATACGACGTGGCCCTGACCCGCTGCCCTGACCTGCTGGTGCTGGACTACGATTTGGTAAAAACGGCCCCCCAGCGGACCCTGGTGGCCGGGATTGGGGATGCCCTGGCCAAGTGGTATGAAGCTTCGGTGAGCAGTGGCCACAGCGAGCGCACCTTGATGATCGCCGCAGTGCAGCAGGCGCGGGTGCTGCGGGATATTTTGTTTCAAAAGTCGCGGCAGGCCCTGGACCAGCCCGGTAG
>JBCCAG010000919.1:0-1665 GCA_039814955.1 Cyanobacteria bacterium P01_A01_bin.135 | reverse complement strand
CCCGCTAGCTCGTACAGCTTGACAGTGCCCATAGCCTCGTCCCATAAAATCAAAAGTACACCGACGAGGATATCCTATGGCTCGACTATTTTTGGCCGCTGCCGCAATTTTGGGCGGTTTATCGGTGGCGGGGGGAGCCTTTGCGTCCCATGCCCTAAAAGCGCAGCTGAGCGACCGCGCCCTGGAGATTTTTGAGACTGGGGCCAAGTATCAGATGTACCATGCCTTGGCGCTACTGCTGGTGGCGCTACTGCTGCGCAGCAACGCAAGCCCCTGGCTATCGGCGGCAGGGGTCGCCTTTGTGGTGGGGGTGGTGTTGTTCTCCGGCAGTCTATATGGGCTGAGCCTGTCGGGGGTCAAGGTTCTAGGGGCGATTACGCCCCTGGGTGGGGTGGCCTTTCTGGTGGGGTGGGGCTGTTTGGCCGCTGCGGCCTTTACCCTCAAGTAAGCTTGGCGATCGCCTAGTGAAGACGCTTTGGCCTGCTTCAGCCGCCGTTTAACCATTAGCCCCACCCACCGCTGCCACTGGGCTAAGGATGTCTCATCGGGCTCGGTCTTTTGCCAGGCCGGACGCTGCATCAGGCGATCGCACCATGGACTGCAGGCGAGGAATCGCGGCCCGATGCCTAAGCACCGTACCAGGATTCGTTGCCTGCTGCTGAAGGCTGACCTAATAGAGGCTAAGCCGAAGCAGAGCGGGGAGGGCTAGGCTGGAACCGGTGACACCAACGCCTCAGCTCTTGCTCTGAGTAGGTGCTAAAGCCGGTATTGAGAGCTGAGTTGTAGGCATGCCACATGGGACTACCGTAGCGATCGCACGTCGAGGTGACTTGTGTGGTGCTTTGCCGGTCCCGGTCTGGCGATCGCCGGGAGCGTTTAAGTCGGTGATAGGTCCGAAAAAGAAAGTAGTCGAACGCGGTATCAGGAGACAGGCTATAGAGGTAATTGAGCCATTGTCGATCGGCTTGCCGAATTATATTCATAGCTTTTGCTTATCAAGACGGCGTTCATTTTGATAGTCTTCTTATAGAATGCCCTAAAAAGTGATCCAATAGGTCGGGGTTAAGAAAGATTTGTGCCCTGAGGTAGAGCAGCGATCAGGAAAGCCCCCGACAACCTATAGCGGGACGTCGAGGGCGGTTAGAGAGTGAGCCAAATGTACAAAGGTATGGCGATAAGTATTGCTTCAGCCTGACGCGGCCCGATTTCCGGCAAGTCGGTGTGTTTGTGGTCATCGAAAGCGCTGATTGAGGTCACCCGCCTAAGCCCAGAACTAGAAGGCTACCCGCCAGCAAGACAATCAGCCCTAACCCCAGCCAGACAAAGCCATTCTCGGCAGTGTTCATCTGGCTCAGGTCCTCTGGCTCTGGTTTAGCCTTGGGCTTGGGTTTGCGTAGTTTGCGGGGGGGCTGGTACTGGGATATCCCTTTGCCGCTACCGCCTGCTTCAAGGTCTGATAAGTCGGGGATAGAGGTAATCCATTCGGGGCGGCTTTTGAGCTTAGGCGCTTCGAGAATGTACAGGAGGCGGCGGGCCTGCTTAGCGGTGAGGTAGTCAGGATGGGCCATGATGCGGCGACACAGGGCGATCGCCTCTTCGACTTGACCCTTTGCCTGGTAGGCGGTGACCAGCCAAATCTGTACTTCGCCGCTGAAGGGGGAGATT
>JBCCAG010000716.1:0-2515 GCA_039814955.1 Cyanobacteria bacterium P01_A01_bin.135 | reverse complement strand
TTGTCGTTGCCCGCCGAGTTGTCGTTCACCAGCACCGCCACCTCGCCGTTGACGGCGTCTGCCGCGAAGGAGATGGTGTCATTCAGGGTCTGGCAGTTGGCGTCTAGCTGACCAGAGGCCAGGGCTTCCATAGAGGCTAGGTAGCCGTCAAACCAAATCAGCTCGACGTTAGCGCCGTTCTTCTCAAAAAAGCCTTGCTCTTCGGCGATCGCCCAGGGCCACCAACCGGCCCAGCTGCTGTAGCCCATCTGAATAGGTTCACCGCTGACTTCTGCAGGGGCAGCCGCGTCGGAGGCCGCGTCAGGGCTAGCCTCGGGACTGGGCTCATCGGAAGAGGCGCAGCCAACGGCGACGAGGATGCCGCAGACGAAGGCGAGGGCTAGGGATGTGAGGGAACGACGTTTCATGGACTAATTTGGAGGGTAGTAGTTGCTTAAATTGAAAACCGCTGCAAACGGCTGGCTTCTAGGCTGACAAAACTATAGCAAAGCCCAGGAGATGGCCCGAAGCTTTGCCTCGCCAGATCTCCCGGGCTTTTATCCCGCCGTGTACCAAAACCTAGCTAGGGATAGCGCGCAAGGGCAGATGCGGCTTTAGGCTCTGGCGTCCCCTCTCGGACCAGACGCTCAATACGAACCGGAACCCTAGGAGACAAAACAAATAATATTTGGTTTTTTCCAGTCAAGCTTGACGTTTCGACTAGGCTGTTGAGATAGCAACAGCAAGCGCTGCAGAGGGCAAATACCACGAAAGTTGGCAAATTCCCTTAGCATTTCCTATAGAAGCAAGCTCCTTCCCAATAGAAAGTAGCGATCGCTACTAAAGGCTGTCTGCGATCGGAAAGGGGGCAAAACTTCACACAAAAAAAGTAAACTTTATCCAGCTCCGCTGACCGAACTGGCAGCGCCCAAAATTAGGCTTGACCCACGGCAGCCACGCTCCTTATAGTTAGCTCTTAGTTAGCACGAGGCTCAAGGGCAACAGAATATGACCTCCTCAGACGACTCCGTTTTCCAGCGGCCTGGCCAAGGCGATACAGAGGCCCAGCGCGCTCTGGAGCGGGAAACCCAGCTCCCCATGACCGGGTGGCAGCAGGAAGTTTCCCAAGGACTAGAGTACGGACTAGAAGCCGCTGATAGTATCCGCGATCGCTCCATTCCCACGTTTTCTCGCGGCGAGCTGCCTCACTACGCCGGCATCAACACATTTCTTAAAGCGCCCTACCTAGAAGATGTGCGCCAGGTGGGCAACTACGATGTGGCCATCGTCGGCGTTCCCCATGACTCCGGCACCACCTACCGCCCCGGTACCCGCTTTGGCCCCCAGGGCATCCGCAAGATTTCAGCGCTGTATACGCCCTATAACTTTGAATTTGGCGTCGATTTGCGGGAGCAGATTACTCTATGCGACGTGGGGGACATCTTCACCATTCCCGCCAACAACGAAAAGTCCTTTGACCAAATTTCCAAGGGTATTGCCCACATCTTCCAGTCCGGGGCGCTGCCCATCGTGCTTGGCGGGGACCACTCCATCGGCTTCCCTACCGTGCGGGGGGTGTGCCGCCACCTAGGGGATAAAAAGGTGGGCATCATCCACTTCGATCGCCATGTGGATACCCAAGAGACGGACCTAGACGAGCGGATGCACACCTGCCCCTGGTTCCACGCCACCAACATGGCCAACGCCCCCGCCAAAAATTTGGTGCAGCTGGGCATCGGTGGCTGGCAGGTGCCCCGCCAGGGCGTGAAGGTATGCCGAGAGCGAGCCACCAATATCCTCACGGTGACCGACATTACCGAGATGGGCATGGACGCCGCCGCCGACTTTGCCCTAGAGAGAGCTTTAGATGGTACGGACTGCGTGTGGATTAGCTTTGATATCGACTGTATTGACGCCGGGTTCGTGCCGGGAACCGGATGGCCGGAGCCCGGCGGGCTGTTGCCCCGGGAGGCTCTAGCGCTGCTGGGCAAGATTGTCCAAAAGGCCCCGATCTGCGGCATTGAGGTGGTAGAGGTATCGCCGCCTTACGACGTCAGCGACATCACGGCTCTGATGGCCACCCGCGTTATCTGCGACACCATGGCTCACCTAGTGCTCTCCGGGCAGCTGCCCCGCCAGGAGAAGCCTGCCTACATCACCGATGAGGCCAATATGTCGGTGGATGAGGCCTGGAGTTAGCTTTGCACGAAGTTGACATGACGCGATCGCTGTTTCTCACCCTGCAAGACTGGTGGGAGTCCCAGCCGCAGCGGCCTACGGTGGATCGAGTCCACCTGATAGTGGGTGAATTTACCTGCGTAGAGCCTGCCAGCCTGCAGGTGGCCTTTGCCCAGCAGATTAAAGGCACCTTTTTGCACCAGGCCGAGCTAGTGATTCGCGAGACGCCCCTGGTGGCCTTTTGCCACCCCTGCCAGCAGGAGTATCGCCCCACTATCGGCTTGCAGTACGCCTGCCCCACCTGCAGCGCCCCTATGGAGGAAATTCGCTCCGGGCGAGAGCTGAAGATTGACCGGAT
>JBCCAG010000960.1:0-1504 GCA_039814955.1 Cyanobacteria bacterium P01_A01_bin.135 | reverse complement strand
CTGGGCATCATCGGAGCCATCATCGTTCCCCCTTGGATTGCGGGAGCGGCGGTGCTGGTGGAGAATCTTTACTTACAGCCTAAGCTGCGCATGGAGCGCCACGCCCACGCGAGTAAGGCGACAAAACCCCAAAAGTCCCCTGCCGTCACTTAAGCTGGCGCGGTTTAGGGGTTTACACAGATTGACGTAACCATGGCGACTTTATAGCCTACTCTGGCAGCGCAGATGCTCGGCGGCGGACAATGCGCCTAGTGAGGGCAGCAGCAGCCGCTAAGGCCATTACCGGCGGCACCAGGGGCACCCAACCCCCCAACCCCAAAATACCGTAGCAGCTGACCGCGATCGCCCCTAACTCTACTGGCACCAGCCAAACTCCCCTTCGCAGATGGGCGAGCCCAGCCCCCACCATGGCCCATAGCCCGATCCACAGCACCTCTATCCATTCAGGCCACCACCACAGCAAAGGCCGCTGGTCCAGCACCGCGCTCAGCACCTGGCTCACCATCTGGGCCTGCATCACCACCCCCGGCACCCGCCGCTCTACCTCTGGTTTTCCCCAGCTTTGGGGCGCGGTCCAGGCATCGGCACTGGTCAAGGCGGTGGACCCCACCAGCACAATTCGCCCTTGAAGCTGCTCTATGAGGGCGGGGGACAGCTCACCGCTGAGCAATTGGCGCAGGGGAATGGCGGCGGCAATGTCCTGGGGGCGCTGCCCCCGGTAGCGCAGCATGAGCTGGTAGCCCGCTGCATCCACGTTACGGTAGCCCCCTGCGTGGGGCGTCAGCCGCCGCAAAAGCACATCCCCAAACCGAAACTCCCGCTCCGGCGTCAGCTCGTAGGCAACACCGGCCTCCTGCAGATAGTACAGCGCCAGCAGCAGGCTAAGGGCGTTGCTAGCCGTACAGCGGGAGGCGGGGGACAGGTTCTGGATCGCTAATAGGTGGCGGCGGAGCACCCCGTCTCTATCCGTCACAAAGTCGCTAAAGCCTATCTGGCTAATGGGCCAGTCAGGGGGCGGCGCTACCCCCGTAGGATCGCCGCCCTCAGCAGCTGGGGCTTTGCAGATAGCGAAGATAGCCAGATCCGCCGCTGAAGCAGGTAAGTTTAATCCGCCAGGGCGGTAGACATCTAGGCCAATGCTTTGGGGCTCAAGGGGCTGTAGTGCCTCTATGAGCAGCCGCAGCGCCTGATCAGACAGCGTACCCTGCAGCGCCATGCCGTTCGCAGCCTGGTACTCAATGTCTTGGTCATCCACGGTTATCAAGAGCAGCCGCTCATCCTGCGCTTCCGCAGGGGACAAACGCACCAAGGTGTCGTAGGTGCTCAGCTCCAGGGCTTCTAGCAGGCCGCCCCAGCGCATCAAGGTCACTAGCCCCGTCACCGCTACCCCAATCAGTACGGTGGACCGAAGCACCTGCCGCAGTGAGGGCTTAGCCGGATTAGGGGCTGTGCACTCAGGCTGAGGGGCTGCCCCGGGTGGCTGCGGGTCGCCCTGAAGCTGACT
>JBCCAG010000536.1:0-3463 GCA_039814955.1 Cyanobacteria bacterium P01_A01_bin.135 | reverse complement strand
GGCACTGCCCCCGAGGGTGTCCGCAGCGCCTATCCCCCTGAATACGTTTGGGCATTAGAGCAGCTGGACATCGAGTTACCGCCAGAGCGCTATGAAGTACTTCGCTAATTATTATTCCACTGGACAGAGGGTTGAACTAGGGCTGGCTGGCCCTAGTCAGTCGCTCTCTCAGCTTGCCACCTCGCTGCAATCTCGCAACGGTCTAGTTTTGCTGGGATGTCTGGTTCTGGTAGTCGTCCTGGCGCTGATGGGCGATCGCAAGCGTGGCAAGCTGGCCACAGCCCGGTTTGGGGGCGGTAAGGAGAAGGGGGCGGCCCGCAAACGAGCCATGAAGCAGATTCAGCAGCGTCGGCGTAATGCAGTATCGCTCTACATAGGCAAGCCAGCTCGCAAGAGAGAAGCTAGATCGCTATATCTGCCAGACCTGCAGCGGGGCGTCGCCGTCTGCGGCGGGCCGGGGTCTGGAAAAACCTTTAGCGTCATTGACCCGCTAATTCGTTCCGCGTTGGACCAAAGGTTTCCCGTTGTCCTCTATGACTTCAAATACCCCACCCAGAGTGCTCGCCACGCCGCCTATGCTGCCCGCCTGGGCTACGAGGTGCACGTCTTTGCTCCTGGCTTTCCTGAATCTGGTGTTTGCAACCCTATTGACTTTCTGCGCAGCGAGTCTGACGCCGAGATGGCACGGCAGATTGCTACCGTGCTCAACAAGAACTTTCGGCTAATGACCCAGAGTAGCGAAGATGGCTTCTTCGCGGCAGCGGGCGACCAGCTCACAGAGGCGCTGCTGATGCTGGCCAAGTCAACCAGCTGCCCCGATATCATGACGGCCCAGGCCGTATTGGGTCTGACAAATCTGGGCAATCGCATTGCCGCTGCTGAGGGCATGAACAGCTGGATTCGGGTGTCCTTTAATCAGCTAATTGGCGTCAAGGATGCGGAAAAGACGGCTAGCGGCATTGTAGGTAGCGCCAGCGAGACCTTCACCCGCTTCATGAAAGAGGGCGTGCTAGGAGCCTTCTGCGGTCAGACTTCCATTCCTCTGGATTTGGAGGGCAAGCAGCTCTTGATTCTGGGCATGGACCGGGAGCGGCGGGACGTGGTGGGACCGCTGGTGGCGACGGTACTGCACATGATCATTACCCGCAATGTCGCGAGAAAGCGTCAAGACCCACTCATCATCGCTATTGACGAGTTGCCGACGCTCTACCTGCCGACGCTGGTGCAGTGGCTCAACGAAAACCGAGAAGATGGGCTCGCCCTCACTGTCGGGTTTCAGAACCTGGTGCAGCTAGAGAAGACCTATGGCCGGGAGCTGGCCCGCGCCATCTTGGGAGCCTGTGCCACCAAAGCCATATTCAACCCCCAGGAGTACGAAGCGGCCCGCATGTTCTCAGACTTTTTGGGAGATGAGGAGATTCGCTACAAGCAGAAGTCTCGCAATCGAGGTGGGGGCAAGACCAGCACCACCATCTCTGAGCAGGACCGGACCCGAAAGCTGTTTGAGCCCAGCCAGTTCCTGCGCCTGCCGCTTGGTAAGTGCGTTCTAATCAACCCAGGCTTCACCTCAAGGGGAGAAGCCGCCATACCCATTCAGCAGCGCATCAAGATTCCCAAGGTCGATATTCAAGCTGCCGAGGATAGTGAGGCGCTGTGGGGGAAGATTCACGCCCGATTGGCAAGCCGTAGTCCCCAGCAGATGCCCACAGCGGCAGATTTAGAGCAGCGGCGGCAGATGGTAGAAGCGATGCTGCCAGAGCCGCCTGCTCCGGTTCACCCCGAATACCCTGACCCCGCTGGCCTGATTGATAAGTACAGCAGTCTACTTTAGGAGCGTATGAAATGACCACTAGACTAGAGCTTCCAGATCTGATGCTGACCCGAGCGCTGGGTAAAGCACTCCTGCCTGAAACGGTAACTGCGCTGATGAACCATCCCGACATTGCTGCTGATTTGCTGCCGGTTCTACACCAGTCTCCTTTTCCTACCGACTACGTGCCGCGTGAGATCGAGGTGCTCTTTGACGACGTTACCGCTGTGCTGTGGCAAAGCGGGCAGATTAAGCAGCAGTTTCCGGATGTCGCTGGGGACTATCATCCCGAAATCGTTGAGTGGCTCATAGACGGGGAGACTGGCTATTTCTCTATCAGGGGCATGGAAGTGGTGAACCGCATCAACGCCATGCCCCTGCTTGATATTGCTGTATTGGAATCCCTCAAGGAGGTGTTATGCAAGCCTTTGTGAATCCGGGAGAAGCTAAACAGATCGAGCAGGACTATACCCATACCACCCTGGCATCTGGTGAAATGGCTGTGGCTACGGCGCAGTCGGCTGCTGAGGCGATTCAAGCGTTTATTCAAATGCTGCGAGAGCGAATCCAGGCAGCTCGCAAGCAGGCTAAGAAGTCTCCTGCTAAGGCTGAGCAAGCCGAGGCAGATGTTGACGCCCCGAAAGGCCCTGCCCAACCCATCGAAATCAAGATGGGACGCGAAATTGTCTACCGCGAGGGCTATGCCAATAAAGATCCCATCAACAAGCTCAACCTCAATAAGCTGAAGCTTTTGCAGGCCGCAGTAGATGCTCCTCAGCAGGAAGCTACAGAGAAGACTGCTGGAGCTAAAGGCACAATCAATATCAAGGCGGGAGATGAGCTGGTCTACCGGATGAGTAAAGGGGCGGTCGAGGCAAATCGGCTTCAGGCTGAGCGCTCGAATCAACCGTTGACAGCTCAAAGCGAGCTTAAGCCGCCTGCGGAAGTTTCAAAGGCAGCAATACAGCCGCCTCCGCCAGCTTTACCTACCCAAAGTCCAAAGGTTTCAGAGCGATCGCCTGCTGAAACGCCTGCTCCTACTGAAAGGGCAGCGCCAGCCAGCGACCTCCCCGCTGAAACTCGCGCTTCTAGCCAGCAGGACTCTCCAAAGGTCGTGTCCATTCTAGATGTGCTGGAGCGGCAGAACCAGCAGGTGCAGGAAAGGGCTACTCAGCGGTGGATGCAGCAGACAACCCGCGTCATGCGGCGATCGCCTCGGCAGATGGCAGATAAGGTGGTAGGCATTGCCGTCAATATCCGTGGCCGTCAGGTGGCCGC
This sequence comes from Cyanobacteria bacterium P01_A01_bin.135, assembly GCA_039814955.1. Lineage (GTDB taxonomy): Bacteria > Cyanobacteriota > Cyanobacteriia > CAKZMO01 > CAKZMO01 > JBCCAG01. Next base: position 375 of record JBCCAG010000536.1, on the reverse strand, counting down.
TACCGCCGTGGATTTACTGCAGAAGTACGGAGCGGCAGATGGTCCAGGCAAAGGAACCTATCAATCTGAGAAGTACAGCCTTAGCGCCAGGGGCCGCATGGTCACCATTGCAGACCGCGAAGGCACAGCGCTGATGATGTTCCGCAAGACGCGCTGGGGCATGGACATTCTCAAGAATGACATGAAAGCTGATCAAGAAGCGGATTTTATGCGTGCCCGGCAGCAGATTCAGGTGCAAGGTATTGACGGCTTGGCTAAAGAGCCTCCGATGAGATCTCGGCAGCTGGGAGGTCTTGCACCCGCTGGTGATGCTGGGTTGACCCGTGACCTAACGGCATTGGCGATCGCGAAAACAGCCCGGAAGCTGCTCGATGC
>JBCCAG010000327.1:0-4865 GCA_039814955.1 Cyanobacteria bacterium P01_A01_bin.135 | reverse complement strand
GCCAAACTGGGGGAGAGCACCACCACCATATTTTCCGCATTTTCGATGGCCTGCTGCAGATCGGCGGTGTCTGCCACATCAGCGGTCTGATCTTGCGCAAACCAGGTGGTTTTACTCTGCACCTGCAGGGTTTGATTGAGCCGCCGGGCAAACTCGATGTCTTCTGATGCGTAGGTTAGGAGCACATCCACCGTTTGGTCGGGAGGCTGTTTGGCGCTTTCCCGCACGTACTGGGTCTGGAGGGCCGTAGGGGGATGTAGATGCCCCTGGGAGACATCCAGCCAGGTGGCCATGCGGCGCAGCTCGTTGCCCCGCAGCAAAATGCTGGGGTTTTGCTTCTGCCGCTCCCACTTAAGGGCTTTGCGCAGCAGCAGCTTGTGGGTACGGTAGTAAGCTTTGTCTTGCTGTAGCGCACCGATCAATTGCTCAACCCCCGCCGCCCTCAGCACTTGACCGTCTTGTGCCAGGTGGATGGGCTGTAAAGACTTGAGCACCGGGGGCAGCTTCAGCGCCTCAGTGCCCTCAGGCATCACGGGGATAATGCGCTTGTTGAGCTGCAGGGCTCGGTTGAGAATCGATAGGCACAGCGCCGACTTGAGCGCCTCCGCCGACAGCACAAACACGACGTTGTCGGTCTCCTCCACCCCCCGCTCGATGGCTCCTTGCAGATTCTCCCCTGGTTCTACGTCCGTCTGCGGATTCCAGACGGTGATGCCGGCCCGCTGCAGAGTGCGGCGCAGGGGCATGGCGATCGCGGTGGCAAATTTGCTCCCGTCAACGGTGTCATCCAGCCCCACGTAGTCGTCGGCGACGCAGAGGAAGGCCTGGGTGGTGCCGTCCACCTGCTTGATGCTGGCGGCAATAAAGCTGCACTGCAGGTCCGTAGGGTAGTAGGCGGGCTGGTCCTCCGTCTCCGCTGTCAGCCAGGCCTCCGCCTCTCGCCGGTCGTTGCCAATCAACAGGTACTCGCTCTGGCGCTGATGGCTCTCCCAGTTGAGGGCCTTGAGCAGCAGCTCGGTGTGCAGGTGCACCAACTGCTCCTGGTGACGCAATTGCTCCACTAGGCTGGCGATCGCCGCCTGGGGGTCGTCCACGCCTTCCCGGCAAAACAGCCAGTTCAGCTTGCGCACCTCGGGATGAAGATTGGGGTGGGCCAGATGGCGACCCTCAGCTTGGTAAGTGGCCCAGTCCTCTGCGCTGCCCCCGGGGTTGCGCTGCCGCCAGGTGTCGTAGCCGATGCGCTCCATCTGCATGACGGGGATGATGCGCTTGTTGTAGCGCAGGGCCAGCTCTAGCTCCTTTAAGCAGTAGGGGGAATTGGCCGAATGGGGGGAAATGATGAAGATGACGTTGTGGGCCTTGCTGATGCCATCGTCGATTTGGGTCTGGAAGTCGACCCCCACCGGAATGTCGTTTTTGTCGAGCCACACGCTTAGGCCTTGCTGGCTCAGCTGATCTTGAACCCAGACAGCAAACTGGAGGCTGTCCGCTCGCCCGTAAGAGATAAAAGCATCGAAGTAGCGGTTAATGTCCTGACTGGCCTCGATGAATACCTCGTGCAGCCGCGTGGGGGGCATGGCGGTCTGGTGGCGGCTAGCGGTCAGCCAGGTTTCAGCCTCTACAAAGGCGTTGCCCCGCAGCAGGTAGCGCTTGCGGCGGCGGTGGCGCTCCCAGATCAACGCTTTAACCAGCAGCCGCTTGTGGCAATCGTAGTAGTCGGCATCCTCCTGCAGCACCTGCAGCAGCCGCTCCAACCCCTGCTCCCTAGAGAGGACCCCGTCAGGACGAAAATCGATGAACTGCAGCACCCGCAAGAATTCCGGCACCGCCACTTCGTCAATGTCGTGAATCAGCAGGGGAATGATCCGCTTGTTGTAGCTTTGGGCAAATTCCAGCTCCTGCTGGCAGTAGCGAGAGGTAAGGGAACTGGGGGAGAGCAAGTAGACAACGCTGTCTGCCTTTTCCACGCCGTCGCGGATGGCCTGCTCAAAGTCGCTGCCGGTCTGGATGTCGGTGGTGTTCACCCAAACGGTAAAGCCCTGGCGCTGCAGCAGCCGGTGAATTTCCTCTCGCTGGGGCCGGTTCTCCTCGCTGTAGGAGAGAAACACCTGGGTCATGCCGCCGCTGGCCTGCTTGAGGCTCTCGGTAATAAATTCCCCCTGCAGAGTGGTGGGAGCGCAGGGGGGCTGCTCCCCGGCAAAGGTGGTGGTGAGCCAGCTGTAGGCTTGCCTAGCTTCGGCCTGGCTCAGCAGGGCGCTCATCTGGCGCTGCTGCCGCTCCCAGGAGAGGGCATCTTGCAGGAGGTGGGTGTGCTGGTGGACGTAATCCTGCTGCCGCCCCATGGTCTCCAGCAAGCCGGCAAAGCCGGCCTCAAAGTCGTCCACCCCTTCGCGGAAGTACACCCAGTTGATCTTGGCGATCTCGGGATGCATGTTGATGAAGCTGGTGTGCAGACCTTGGGCGCGGTAGGTTTCCCACTCATCGTCGCTGGCGCTGGGGTTGCGATCGCGCCAGGTATCGTAGTCTATCTCTTCGACATGCAGCAGGGGAATAATCCGCTTGTGGTGGCGCAGGGCCAGCTCAATTTCCTTGAGGCAGTAGGGGGAGTTGACCGAGTGGGGGGCGATGACAAACAGGAAATTGTGGGAGGTTTCGATGCCGTCGTCGATTTGATTCTGAAAGTCCACCCCCAAGGGAATATCGTCAAAATCAAACCAAATGCTCAAGCCCTCGGCCACGAGCCGCTGGTGGAGGTGGGTAACGAAGGCTTTGCTGTCCTTGCGTCCGTAGGAGATAAAGGCGTCTTTAAAGCCGTTCATAGGTGAGAAGCCGGTGGCGTTGACTTAGAACCCGTAGGACCAGCGGGCCCGGTACCCCCGCGCATCGATGTGGGTGAATCGACTGGAGCTGGCCAGCCCCCCCTGACTGCCCCACCAGGACTCCAGCTTGCGGTTCACCTGGGGCGGTGCAATGCCCGAGACCACAAAGTCCACCGCGTCGCCGCTCAAATGGCGCGACTTACGGGCCCCGCCAGCTCGGCGGTTGCTGGTGGGGTCGCGGTACCATGAATTGACGCGGATGGAGCGATCGCCCAGGTATTCCCGCACCTCCTCCATCACCTCAGCAATTTTGAGAATGCCGTCCACCACCGTTTCGTCTACCGGAATCCGGGCCCCGTTTTTGGTCGCCTCTGCCCAGCTAAAGTGCCCCCCGTCTAAGATGGCGTTGCCCAAGTAAACGGTGCCCAACTTGGGTATGGTAATCGGGCTCCCTTTATTTTCGGACTGAATGCTGACCTCGGGTTCCTCGGGCTCATCCTGGGGCTGGTTGTCCGGCTCTGTACCCTCAATCGAGACATGGCCCCGAAACACGTACCAGTCGCTACGGTCGTTTTGCCCCAGCAGCACTCCGTCTGGCAGCGTTACCTTCATGTGGTTGCCCTCGGCGGGGTCGTCCTCTAGCACGTCAAACTGGGTGCCAATTTTCACCCCGAGTTTGTCATCGCCGCTGAGACGAAAGGACTGCTCAGGGCGGGCCTTAAATAGCGTGTCGGCCAGCACCACCAGTCGCTTCCCTTCCTCGGGCTTGGGCATATCCACAATCCCTTTGGACTGCAGGTGCACCAGAATGGGAGCTACCCCCACCTGGTCTGCCTCCACGACGTTGGTTCCCCCCCACACCCACTGAGACTTGTCCCCCGATCCGTCCCGGAACCCATTCCACAGGTCAAACCCCCACAGGTACGCCCCCAGGGTGCGGCTGCGGGCCTGGTGGTAGTTCTTCTCGATTAAAACTTCCGCCGCCTTTTTCTCAAACAAGGCTGGCTGGGCAAAGTTCCACTCTCGGTAATGCAGAATGCCGGCAAACCACCAGGGAATCCCCGTTGCCGCCTCGACGTTCTCATAGTGCGATCGCAGCGCCACCATCCGGGCCGCGATCGCCTCAACCTCAGCTTGTTTGTCAGCGCGAATAGCGCAGTCACGGAAGGCCCGCTCGTACTGAGGCTGCAAAACGTTGAGGTGAAGGCTCATGGGTATCTTGCTCAGAGTGGGGCGCAGAAATGAAATTTAAGCTTTGAAAATTGGCCTGAGGCTGAAGAGCGGCTAGGACTGAGCGCCCTAACGGATCTAGCGTGATATTTTGCACTATAGCTTGGGAATTGTGAAGGCCCCGTCAAGAAGAGGCTGCTAGTGTGAAAAAATGTCACAGCTTCCGGATTCCTAGACAAGACTTAAGAATGCCCAACCGCTTGTGGGATGTCTAGTAAAGGGCGCGAGGCAATCTGAGATTGTCCTTCTCTAAATGTTGAGCAAGATTGCGAGATATCCCTGACTGGGGCTTTAATTGTAGGAAATAGGCGGCGAATTTCGTTGCGCGATTGAAATTGCTACGTAGGTTACATGGGCAAGAAGAACGACTATCGCGACTACCTGAAAAAGACCCTAGGGGGCATCGTCGATCGCCTTGATATTTCCGAGCTGCGTAAAGAGTTTTTGAAGAACCGCTGGCTGGATCAGCTGATGTGGCTGGAAGGTAAAGCCACCAAGGAGCGCGATCGCCACAATCTGCTGCGGATGGTCACCATCATCGGTGGTGTCCTGGTGCCCGCCCTCGTCGGGTTTCGTAACCCCGACAATGCCCGCCTAGAGCGCATCATTGGCTGGACGGCCCTAGGGCTGAGCCAAACCGTGGCCATTTCAGCGGCGGTGGAGGAGTTCTTTGGTCATGGCGACAAATACCGCAACTATCGCAACACGGCGGAGGGCCTCAAGATTGAAGGCTGGCAGTTTTTCCAGCTTTCCGGGCCGTACCAGAAATACGAAGACCACAGCGAGGCCTACACTATTTTTGCTGACCGAGTTGAG
>JBCCAG010000594.1:0-3155 GCA_039814955.1 Cyanobacteria bacterium P01_A01_bin.135 | reverse complement strand
CGCTGACATAAGGGTGCTCATGCCACCGATGCCGGCGGCCAAGATGCCGCTGGCTAGGGCCACATAGGCCAGCTTTAGCCGATTTACTGGTGATTGAGTCACCGTTGTCTCTCCTTGAAGTATTGAGGATATTAAAGTATTTGGGATATTACAGGGTGAATGTTGCAGTGCATAGCCAGAGGAGGAGCGCCGTGGGGCTTTACGAGGGGATGTAAGCTCTACCTGTGGTACTAGGGGGTCTACAGCGCCAAGCTGAGCGTTTCCTGAGCAAGGCTACTGATGCGGCAGGCTGTCACCTGACAACAACCGTCTTTGGCAGCCGGTATGACGCTGCAGCGTTACCGCGGCGACGGCGATCGCCACGGTGCTAAGAATCTTCTCAGCCTAGGATAAAATCGTCGGTGGATATACTGCAGTAGCGGAGAACGGTTTATGGGACTCTTTGATCAAGTTGTCGGGGCGTTAGACAACCCCAACCAGCAGGCTAGCACCGACCAGATCGGCTCTATCTTGGGCGCGGTACAGCAGCTTGCGGGCAGTCAGGACACCAGCACCGACAACATGCAGACCCTGATGTCCATTGTGGGTCAGTACGCCCGCACATCGCTGCAGCAGACGAGCCAAACCGCTGGGCGGGGTCAGGCTGAGGAGTTGGTAGACCAGTTTGCGGGCACTGGCCCCAGCGTAGATGCCATGCAGGCCCTCTTCTCTCCCCAGCAGCGGGAGCAGGTGGCCGATGCCGCCGCCCAGCGCACCGGCCTCAGTCGAGACACCATTTTGTCCTTGCTGCCCATTGTGGTGCCCATCGTCCTCAAGCTACTCCAAACTGGCTCCAGCAAAACCGGCGTTTCGCGTCAAAATCAGCCCAACTCTGTGCTCAACGTCTTCCTCGACTCTGACAGCGATGGCGATGTGGATATGGGAGATGCGATCGCCATGGCAGGGCGATTCTTGAAAAACCGCTAAGGGTTTATCCCCCTTCACCCCTATTTTCCACCGGAGGGCGAAACAGCTTCTCTACCGCAGCAACGATGGTCTGCCGGGGCAGAAACCGGGGTAAATTCGCCGTGAGCTGGTTCATTAGGTTTCCGCTGACAATAACTGAATCATCGTCATCGATAGCCTTAAGGATGTCGGCCACCACAGCGTCTGGGGAGGTCATTTGCTGCATACCGCCCCCTGAAAAAGCGTCAGGGAACTCCGCCCGCTCGAAGAACTGAGTCTCGGTGGGGCCGGGGCAGATGCAGGTGACGCGCACCCCCGAATCCTTCACTTCGGCCCATAGCGCCTCGCTAAAGCTGAGCACAAAGGACTTAGAGGCCGCGTAAACCGACAGGTAAGGGATCGGCTGAAACGCCGCGATGGAGGCGATGTTGATGATACTGCCGCTGCCTTTTGCCTGCATAGCGGGGAGAACCTGGTAGGTCAAGTCCACTAGGGCCAGCACGTTGAGCCGAATCATATCCAGATGGCGCTCCCGGGGGCGATCGCTGAAGGGGCCATAGTCCCCGAACCCGGCGTTGTTCACCAAAATATCGACGGCCATACCGCGCTCCGCCACCGCCTCGCGCACGGTGCGGGCCGCATCGGGCTCAGTCAAATCCTGCACGATCGCCTCAGCCCGAATGCCGTGCTGCTGAGCCAGCTCATCCGCTAGGGTGCGGAGCACATCCCCTGAGCGGGCAACCAGGACCAAGTTCATCTTGCGCTCGGCCAGCACTTTGGCGAGCACCTTCCCGATGCCAGATGAGGCACCCGTAACCAAGGCCGTCTGCATAGTATTGAGTTTTATGAAGTGTCGCTTCAATGATAGCGACTTTGCCACGGCGAGTCAGCCATCTTGGGAAAGACTCCGCTACTACTGACAACTGCTATTCGCGATCAATGCCGCTTGCCGCACCGCTAGCGAGACATCTGCCGGGTCGGGTAGGGGAGATCGAAGCTGCTGTGGAAGTCGTGCTGCACTTTGCGGGTGAGGCGGCGGGAGACCTGGCGTACAATCTGGCCAATCAGGCGATCGCCCGTGGTCTGAATCAACCCGAGAGGCAGGGCGTGGATGAAGCCTGGGAAGTGGATGAGCACCGTCAGCTCCAGAGACCAGTCTACCAAGGTGGTCTGCTGGTTGCGAAACGCCCGCTCGGAGAGGGTCATCGCTGCCTGAAAGTCTACCTCGTAGCCGAGAAACTGCGGCTCGGGCAGGGGAATGGTCTGAATCCGATAGACCCCAGCATCCTGAGGCAGCAGCTCTAGGCCGATACGCGGCTCGACGTCGTAGCCAAAGGCGCCGAACTTGCCGATCTTGAGGTCATAGCCGTTCTCGCCAACTGAGCTTGCCTGCATCGGCGCAGCGCAGCGGTGAAACCAGTCGCGGTGGTTATCTAGGTAGCGGGCCACCACCTCTGGGGAGGCATTCATGGCCATGCTGCTGGCGGTGCGGCTATGAAACGCTACGGGCTCATGCTCATCGGCTGCCGCCCGTTTTTGAGTCGACGGGTCACCATCAGACGCCACAAAATCTGACGCAAGATTGAACAAGCGGTCCGAAGCAATCTGAGGGTTCTGTGGGTTGGCCTGCATACGCGACAATTTTCAGTTCAGGTCTGGTTCAGTCTAAAGCTGGTTTCGGTCTAAATCCACGGAATCACAGGGAGCAGGGAAGATATACCCCTAATTCTAGAATATCTTTCTCAGAGGGGATGCTGCCACTACCGTAGCCCCACAAAAATTGAGGCATAGTGCAGCATTTACAGCGTGAAAGATATCAACCAGGTTACGATCTGATGCCGTGGTGAGTCTAGATCGCCACGCTGCCTTGAAGGTGATAAAGATCACCGCTGGGCACCATGGCTTCTACTATTCCCCAACGGCACAGGGGAGCGATCAGGTCAGAATGAATTAGCTTTACGAGATATCTACTTATTGCAGTCAAGGGATCATAGACAGTTCTTATGAAAGCATTTGTTGCAGGGGCTACCGGAGAAACGGGTCGTCGCATTGTCCAGACGCTGGTGGACCGCCAGATTCCCGTGCGGGCCCTCGTCCGTGATCTAGACAAAGGCCGCAGTATTCTGCCCCAGTCCGTAGAGCTGGTGGTGGGGGACGTGCTCAAGCCCGATACTCTCCCTGATGCGATCGCCGACAGCACGGTGCTGCTG
>JBCCAG010000633.1:0-2941 GCA_039814955.1 Cyanobacteria bacterium P01_A01_bin.135 | reverse complement strand
CGGCCCTTAATCTTCTGGGTCACAAATACAAATTCGCCCTTGCCAGTGTCACGCACCTCCAGGTCCTCGACCGTGGCCCCTCGGGAGCGGGCGAAGCCCTCTGCGGCTTTGGTGGGCTTGCCGCCTTTGAACGCCGCCTGGGCCGGGGGGCCTTTGACCTCTTCCGTGCGGTCGGGCTGCTGGGCTGGCAGGCCCTCTAGCAGCAGCACCAGCCTTCTCGGGGTGCCATACACCCGAACGGCCTCCGGCGCTAGAAAAGCGTCGGCCAAGTCCGCCGGAATTCGCGATCGCCACTGGGCAAAAGCCGCGTCTAAAAACCCGGCAGGCAGCTCCTCGGTGCCAACCTCAAGTAAAAACGTCGCCATGGGGGGTACATCGATGTATCAAGCTCAAAAATAACCCCATCTGATGACGGTGTCTACTGGCCCGGCCTACCCTAGAGGCAGGCGGCCGTCTTCACAGACCCAAGCCTTTTCCCCATGGGTAGAGCTACACTAGGGGATAGGCTAGCCCCGCAGATTCCTCATCTACATCCCATAGTTCCAATCGCATCACCAGGCGGCGGAGCCATATCCATCTTGACCCAGATAACTTGTAGAATCTATGACGCAGCTTCGCCAGGCATCAGCCTTTGACTCTTCCCGGCCCCGCCACCGTCCTCGGCGTGCCTCAGTCGCCGCTGGCTTGATCACCTTTAGCTGGATGCTGCTCCAGAGCGTGACGCTGCCGGCCATGGCCCAAAGCGCTGACGAGAACGATCTAAGCTACAGCGACCTGCTTGAAGAAATTGACTCGGGAGAAGTGACCCGGCTAAAAATTGACCCAGCCGGCAGCGCCAGCGTCGAACTGAGGGGAGAAGATACCCCCCGGGACGTGGTGCTGTTTGAGCAGGAGCAAAATCAAGAGCTGTACGACATCGCCAAGCGGCGAAACGTCGATATCGCGGTAGAACGCTCTGCCGATACCTCGGCGATCGCCTGGCTGCTCACTAACCTGCTGGTGGCATTTCTAATTGTTGGCGGTCTCATGCTGCTGCTGCGCCGCTCAGCCAATGCTTCCGGTCAGGCAATGAATTTTGGCAAGTCAAAAGCCCGGTTTCAGATGGAGGCCAAGACCGGCGTCAACTTTGAAGATGTGGCAGGGATTGAAGAGGCAAAAGAAGAGTTGCAGGAGGTGGTGGGCTTCCTGAAGCAGCCTGAGAAATTTACGGCGGTGGGGGCCAAGATCCCCAACGGGGTGCTGCTGGTGGGGCAGCCCGGTACCGGTAAGACCCTGCTAGCCAAGGCGATCGCCGGGGAGGCAGGAGTGCCCTTTTTCTCCATCTCCGGCTCTGAATTTGTGGAGATGTTTGTGGGGGTGGGCGCGTCCCGGGTGCGGGACCTGTTCAAAAAAGCCAAGGAGAACGCCCCTTGCATCGTATTTATCGACGAGATTGACGCCGTGGGCCGCCAGCGGGGCGCAGGTATTGGCGGCGGCAACGACGAGCGGGAGCAGACCCTGAACCAGCTGCTCACCGAAATGGACGGGTTCGAGAACAACACCGGCATTATCATTGTGGCGGCCACCAACCGTCCCGACGTGCTGGACTCCGCCCTGCTGCGGCCCGGCCGCTTTGACCGTCAGGTGATTGTCGATCTGCCCAGCTACAAGGGCCGCCTGGGTATCTTAGAAGTGCACGCCCGCAACAAAAAGCTCTCCGAGGATGTGTCCTTGGATGCGGTGGCCCAGCGCACGCCTGGATTTTCCGGCGCGGACTTGGCCAACATGCTCAACGAAGCGGCTATCCTCACCGCCCGCCGCCGCAAGGATGCCATTACCCACCTAGAGGTGGAAGATGCCATCGACCGGATCACCATCGGCCTGACCATGAATCCGCTGCTAGACAGCAAGAAGAAGCGGCTGATTGCCTACCACGAGCTGGGCCATGCCCTGCTGATGACCCTGCTAGAGCACACGGACCCCCTGGACAAGGTGACCATCATCCCCCGCTCCGGCGGGGTGGGAGGCTTTGCCAAGCCCCTGCTGCGCCGCACCGACATCGACGACGGTCTGCAGACCCGAGCGGGAATCCTAGACCAAATTACGGTGTATCTAGGGGGTCGGGCCGCCGAGGCCGAGATCTTTGGCAAAGATGAAATCACCATCGGCGCGGCCAGCGATATCCGTGCGGTAGCCAACTTTGCCCGCAAGATGGTCACCCGCTACGGCATGTCAGACCTGGGCTCCTTTGCCATGGAGACCACGGGCAACGAGGTATTTTTGGGCCGGGACCTGGTAACCAACAACCAGGAATACTCGGAGGAGATGGCCACCAAGATCGACCATCAAATTCGGGCGATCGCCATGCAGTGCTACGAGCGGGCCCGCGCCATCATTCGGGAAAACCGCCCCCTGATGGACCGCCTAGCGGACCTGTTGGTGGAGCAGGAGACCATTGACGGCGACACCTTCCGCAAAATCGTATCGGAGTACACCGAGCTACCGGAAGGCCAGCGAGACCTACAGCTTGAGGCGATCGCCGCTGGCTAATGCGCTGCCGACTTGCTCCCCTCATCGCCCTGGTTATTGTGGGCTGCAGCCGTTCCCCCTCCCCAGAGCAGTTGGCAGAACAGCAATCGCGCTGTGAGTCCAAGGACGGCTTTGTTTGGGTGGAGGGGGGCGACTACCTTGCCGGCAGCGATACCGCCGAACGGGACTACGGCTACCGAGTGTCGGCAGAGGCTGTGGCCGATGAACCGGAGGCGATCGCCCGCGCTGAGGCGCAACTGCGGCAACGGGGCTGGTTTGACCGCGAGCCCGAGCGCCAAACGGCCAGCTTGCCAGGCTTCTGCCTCAGCCAGTTCTTGACTACTAACCAGGACTACCAAGAGTTTGTGGTAGCCACCGGCCACCGAGCGCCCGGCATCTCTGCCGCTGACTACCAGGCCCAGGGCTTCTTGGT
>JBCCAG010000348.1:0-4734 GCA_039814955.1 Cyanobacteria bacterium P01_A01_bin.135 | reverse complement strand
CATTGTGGAAGAGAAGGACATGATTGAGGAGCTGCGCTACCAGCTCGCTGACGGGGCGCAGTTTGAGTCCCTGGCCCGGGACTATTCGATTACCGATGACTGCCTCGTCAACGGGATGGTGGGCCCGGTGAGTCGCGGCACCATGCCGGATGCGCTGCGGGCGGTAATCGACGAAGCCCAGGCGGGAGAAGTCATCGGCCCCATCACCATGGACGATCGCTGGGGGCTGTTTCGGGTGGAGGCGGTGCTGCCCGCTTCCCTGGAGGACCCGGCCCTCCAACAGGTCCTGGTGGATGAGCTATTTGAGCAGTGGCTGGGGGCTCAGATGGAAGCGCTGCCGATTCAGCTTGAGCTACAGCCGTGATCTCACCCGATGTAACCCAGCTCAACTGGGACCAGCCGCCGCTGAAGTGGCTGACGGCTGAGCAGCGCGATCGCCTCCAGGCCCAAGGAGCGCTGCAAACCCACCCATTGGGCAGCGTGATTTGGCCCCAGGACCCAGGGCAGTACCTGGTGGTAGCAGGGCAGGTGCGGCTGGTGGCGACAGGTGATCCGGTGCTGCTGACTGCCGGGGACTGGTTCGGCGATCTGCTGCCGCTACCGGACGGCAAGGCGCGGGCCGCCAGCCGCGAGGTGACGGTGTTGCGCTGGGACACCGGCCTGTGGAAGGACTTTTTAGCGGAGGAGCAGGCCAGCGGTAAGGGCGGGCCGCTGCAGGCTTGGATTGCGTCGCAGCGCCGACAGCCCTCCACCGAGCCGGACCTCAGCTACTACCCCCATGTGACCCATACCAACGCGCTGGCCGCCTGCCTCACCATGGCCTGCCAGCAGCTCGATATCCCCATCAAGCTAGATGGGATAGCTCGCCAGGTGCGGGGGCAGCGGCCCCGCCATTTGGCCAGCGCCGCCGAGCGGGCCGGACTGCAGAGCCGTCGCCTGCTGATTTCAACTTGGGGGGACCTGCGCCAGACCACCCTGCCCGCCCTACTGCCCTGGGGAGGGGGCGACGCAGCCCCTCACTGGGTGGTGCTCTACGCGGTCTCGGGCGATCGCCTGATTATCGCTGACCCCCACCAGCCGAGTGCCCGGGCCATCTCCCGAGATAGCGCTGGGGACTACTGGGACGGTGAGTTGTGGCAGCTAGAGCCAGCTCAAACTCAAGAGAAGTTTGGCCTCGGCTGGTTTTTGCCGGCGGTGCTGCGCTACCGGAAATTATTAGGGGAGGTGCTGCTGGCCTCCTTTACCCTGCAGCTGCTGGGCATTGCCACCCCGATCATCACCCAGGTGGTAATCGACAAGGTAATGGTGCAGGGCAGCATCCCAACGCTGGACGTGATGGCGATCGCCCTACTGGCGGTGGCCATCTTTGAGGCGGTGCTGGGCATCCTGCGGATGTTCATCTTCACCCACACCACAAATAGGCTAGATCTAAGCCTGTCGGCCCAGCTATTTCGTCACCTGCTGCGGCTGCCCCTGTCTTATTTTGAGTCGCGGCGGGTAGGGGATACGGTAGCCCGGGTGCAGGAGCTAGAAGAAATTCGCCAGTTCCTCACCAGTACGGCGCTGACGGTGGTGCTCGACAGCATCTTTGCCGTGGTGTACCTGGTGATCATGCTCTACTACAGCGTCACCCTAACCGGTGTCGCGCTGGCGGTGCTGCCCCTGTTCGCGGTGCTCACCCTAGCCACCACTCCCATACTCCGCCGCTGGCTGGACCAAACCTTTGACCGCAGCGCCGACAGCCAGTCTTTTTTAGTGGAGACGGTAACCGGCATCCAGACCGTGAAGGCCCACGCCGGGGAAAAAGACGCCCGCGATCGCTGGGAGGGGCTATACGCCCGGTTTGTGCGCACCGGCTTTCGGGCCAACACCACCGCCAACATCAGCAACCACCTGGGAGATTTTCTCACCAGTTTCTCCAGCCTGCTGCTGCTGTGGGTAGGGGCACGGCTGGTAATCAACCAAGACTTTACGGTGGGGCAGCTGATTGCCTTCCAGATGTTCACTGCTCGGGTAACGGGGCCGCTGCTGCGTCTGGTGCAGCTGTGGCAGAACCTGCAGGAGGTGCTGCTGGCGGTGGACCGGATTGGTGATATCTTGAATGTGCCGCCGGAGGCGGAGCCGGGGACAGGTCTGATGCTGCCGGAGCTACAGGGAGAGGTGGCCTTTGATAAGGTGTTTTTCCGCTACCACGGAGCGCAGGAGCCGATTCTGCGGGGGGTATCTTTTAAGGCGGAACCAGGGATGCTGGTGGGAATTGTGGGGCGCAGCGGCTCGGGTAAGAGTACCCTATCCAAGCTGATGCAGCGGCTGTATGATGCGGAGTCGGGGCGCATCACCGTGGATGGGTTCGACGTCAAGAGCGCGGATTTGTCTGCGCTCAGGCCGCAGGTGGCGGTGGTGCTACAGGACGACTTTCTATTCAACGGCAGCATCCTAGAGAACATTACCCTAGGCAACCTGGATGCCCCGCCAGAGGCGGTGGTGCAGGCAGCGCGGCTCGCGGTGGCCCATGATTTTATTGCTGATTTACCCGACGGCTACGAGACCAATGTGGGGGAGCGGGGTGTTGCCCTCTCCGGCGGGCAGCGGCAGCGAATTACCCTGGCGCGGCTGTTTCTGTCGGATGCGCCGATCTTGATTTTGGATGAGGCCACCAGCAACCTGGACGCGGAGACGGAGCAGCAGGTGCTGAAAAATCTGCGCCAGGTGTCTCAAGGCCGGACGGTATTCTTGATTGCCCACCGATTTGCGCCCCTGAAGCAGGCAGACCTAATTTTAGCGCTGGAGAAGGGGGTAGTGGTAGAGCGGGGTACCCACGAGGCGCTGGTGGCACAAAAGGGGCTGTATTATTCGCTGTATCAGCGCCAGCAAGCGTCAGTGTAGCCCTTCTGTGGTTACGAAGGTAGCCCTCGGGCATCAGGAAAATAGAGGACTTCTTATAGAAGACTTTAACTAACGAGCAAAATACTGAAAGTAACTAATATCCGTGCTTGCGCGTATTGCGCGCAGTATTAAGATGAGTCTTAAGGAATCAGGGCTCCCGAGGGAACAGCAGGTTATTAGAAGACATAGGGCTTCCGTCAGGTGGATGGGGTGAGGGTTTCCCTGGCCGCCATAGCCATCGCTGCTGCAATTCGCTAGCACATCGGCGTAGTTTTATGTTCTGATGTCTGCCTATTATTAGACGCTCAACTTAGGCGCTCAATCAAAAGTGCTATTCATAGCAGTGGCGTCAACACATAGCGATTTTGACATTGATGAAGCCAAACATGAATTCATAGCTTTCGATGAATTCAAAGGCAGATGTAGGGATATGGAACTGCCATATCTCTACAAAGCGCGCCCTCGTAATAAGTTTTGTCTGAAAGGCTTTAAATAGCAGATCCAGGAGTTTCTGAATCTTTAATGTTTTTCCCTACATCCTTTAACAACATCGAATGTCAGCCTGTTACCTGTGAAATAGTTAATAGCAGCGAGGCGCTGCTGCAGCGACTTGCGCATTGTCAAGAGGTCGGGTTCTCAGGACACCTATCCCTGACGCTGACAGAAACTCACGCTCACACGTGGAGCTTGTACTTTTTCAACGGCTGGATGGTGGGAGGGCTCGGCGGCAACCATGAGATACGCCGCTGGTGCCGACAGGTTGTTCACCATTGTCCCCAGCTCCAGCTACCGCTGCCGTCTCGATCGGTAAATCTATCGCAGGTGTGGGGCTATCCAGCTCTGATGCGCCAGGTGGAGCAGGGCCGCCTTTCTCAAAATCAAGTGGCATCCGCGATCAGAGACAGCCTAGTGGAAGTATTGTTTGACCTGATCCAGACACACCAGGCAAGCTCTAGGGCTGGTTCAGAGAGCGCCTCACGGATCCAGATGGCTTACCATGACTTTTGCCAGACCATCAGCGCCTCTCCCCCTATCCTGGTTCCGCCCACCCAGGTAGTGAAAATGGCGATGCAAGCTTGGAATGCCTGGATACAGGCAGGCCTTGCCCCCTATTCTCCCGACCTCGCACCCGTGATTCTCGATTCAGTGGCCCTACAGGGAAAGACCCCTCCAGCGGCGTATCGCAGCCTTAACCAGCTGATCGATGGCAACTCAACCCTCCGTGATCTGGCGGTTAAGCTGAAGCAACCCTTGCCCTTATTGACGCGATCGCTGCTTCCTTTCGTCAGGCAAGAGGTCATTGGCCTGCAGGCGGTTCCAGACATCGCTGCCCCTCCTGACCCAGCGGAGGTGCCTTCTCCCCGACCTATGCGCCTCCATCCCAAGGGGCCGCTGGTGGCGTATATCGAGGACAGCCGATTCGACTGTCTGGCGATGGAGACCATTCTTGAGAAGACAGAACACCGCTATATCAGCATCCACGATCCTATCCAGGCGCTGCCGATGCTGCTGGAACATAAGCCTGACATCATCTTTTTGGATGTGCTTATGCCGATGATAAATGGCTACGAGGTCTGTGCCCAAATTCGCCAAATTTCGGCGTTTAAGGATACCCCTATTGTGATTGTCACCAGTAGCGACGGTATTGTTGATCGGGTAAGGGCTAATCTCGTGGGTGCCTCTGGGTTTTTAGCTAAACCTATCACGACTGAAAAGGTTTTAGTGACCCTGAAATCCTATCTTTCCGCTTCATCTTTTTCTCCTACTTCTCAAAGCTGTGATTTAATAAAGCCCAATATCCGGACGCCAAAGCTTGGCGCAAGAAGCTGTACTTAGAGTCCTAGTATT
>JBCCAG010000502.1:0-3688 GCA_039814955.1 Cyanobacteria bacterium P01_A01_bin.135 | reverse complement strand
AGCGATCGCCCTGGGGTAGTGGCATACCTTCAGCGCTGGGTGGGACAGCAGCCGCACAAACCAATCGTAGTCCGCCGCAATTTTGTAGCGATCGCAGAACGGCCCCAGGTGCTCGAACGAGCGGGCGCTAAAGAAGCTGGCAGGCTGGATAAAGCAGTTCCCCAGATACACCAGCTCCGTGAGCATCTCCTCCGGGGGTGCCGGCTGATAGATACGGCGATCGCCGTTGCGGTGACGGGTCTCGTGGTTACCGTAGACAAAGTCGCAGTCTGGGTGAGCTTGTACGAAGGCCATGACCGCCGCAATCGCTTCGGCGTCCAGCAAATAGTCGTCCGCGTTGGCAAAGTAAATCCAGTCGCCGCTGGCTAGGGCCAGGCCCTTGTTCATCGCCTCGTATAGCCCCTCATCCGGTTCACTGATCAAATGGGTGATGCGGTGGGCGTAGCGCTCCAGCACCAACGGGGTATCGTCGGTAGATGCCCCGTCTACCACAATGTATTCCAGGGGCTGGTAGGTCTGAGCTAACACCTGCTGAATCGTCTTCTCCAGGGTGTCAGCCGCGTTGTAGCACACCGTAATCACCGAGACCTTGGGTTGCGTCATCCTTGTTCTTTCCTGCCTGGGATCCCCTGGTAGCCACCTAGAGCCCCATCTACGCGGGCCCCTGGATTACCTGCTTCAAGGTCGTCAGCATCTCCAGGGTGATGGGGCCTCGGTGGTGGCCCCGGTCGTTAGACATGCCGAGAAACGGGGAATACCCCTGGGCAGAGATGCGCCGGAAGCGGGGGGAGGTATTTATATACACCATGGCGCTGGCGATCGCGGTGGTGAATCGGCGGCTTTCGGAATAGGAATCTGTAATCAGGCAGTCGGCGTGGCCGCTGCTGCAGCGGTTAATCCACCCGGCGGCATCATCCACATCCTGCACCATCTTGAAGGCCACCGTGCGGTTCAGGTATGCCTGGGTCCACTCGGCGTCCTCGACCTTAGCGAGCTCGGGGAATTTAGCCATCATCACCTCGTCGCCTCGCAGAGCAAAGCCCTCAGCGACTAAAGTATTCAGCAGCTCACGCAGGGCATGGTCATCACAGCGCTGGTCCACAAGCACCTTCTCAATGGCGTTGACGGCGTCGGGTTCGCTTTTGTGGCTGTCGACAATTACGCTTTGCACACAGCCCAACTGCCCTGACGCCCCCCAGTACAGGTAGCAGTTGCCCAGGGTAGTCTTAAGGACGGGAACGGTGGCCTGAGCCACCACCTGGTTTACCAAGCTGCGCCTGCCGTAGGGAATCACGAGATTGATCGACTGGTTGGCGGTCACTAGCTCCCGAATCACATCCCCGGCATCCGTCGGCAAAAGCTGCACGCTGAACTCCGGCAGTTCCGCCTCCTGCAGCGCCTCCTGCAGCACATCAGCTAAAACTTGATTAGAGTGGCTTGCCTCACCGCCGCCCTTCAAGATCAAGGCATTGCCCGTGCGCAGGCTAAACCCCGCCATAATGCAGGCCAGCTCCGGAAACGACTCATAGATCATCGCCACTACCCCCAGGGGCATCGACTGCCCCGCGAGCCGTCCGCCACCGTAGGAAGCGGCTGAGACCTGGTTGAGGGGATCAGGGCACTGGGCCAGTCGGTGCAGAATGCTGACCGCAACGCTCAGGCGCTCCGGCGTCAGCTTCAGCCAGCTTGAGGTGAGGGCAGGAATCGCCATTTCCCGACTGGCCTCTAGGTCGAGGGTGTTAGCCTCCAGGATGTCGTCTCGGCGAGCCTCCATACATTTGGCCAGCTGCGTGATGCCCTGGCTGCGCCGCTCGGCGGAGGCAACCCGCAGCCGGTAGGCAAACCGGCGGGCAGTATCGATAACGCTATCTACTGTTGAAGTCAAGGATGTCAGCGCCGGTAGGCAAACCAGAACAAGAGGGCCAGCATCGCAAATAATACCGTAACAACCCCAACTCGAAAACCAATTTCTGCATTTAGGGATGCAATGAGTAGGACGATTACCATCCCCAGCGCTGCCGTCAGCAGCAGCGGCACAACCTGCTGGCCCATCAGCGCTGAGCGTTGACCACTCCACTGCTGGCCAGTCCACCGCCACACCTTCTTTTGCGCGTAGGTGGAGGAAAGCTGTTCAATGGAGTCGCCGCTGTCGTGAACCACAAAGATTTGCTGGCAGCGATCGCAGCCGAAGGCTTCCGTCAAAACGATGGCAGACAGCCTACCGCGCCGCCGACAGGGGCAGGGGTACTCTTCGTTGAGGCTAATTTTGTGGTGTCGTTGAATCTGCACGGGCGCTGCCAAAACTACCAACGCGATACGTACAAGATAACCTGTGCTCCTAGAATTGAAAAACTAAAGTGTTGAGCACTTAACGTGAAGCGGGTAACGCGATTCGAACGCGCGACATTCACCTTGGCAAGGTGACGCTCTACCACTGAGCTATACCCGCATATGCAGTTGAGCTGCTTATCTATGATGCCGAAGTTAGGTAGCGGTGTCAACTAAATCTCAAGCTCGGCAGTAATCCTTAACCTGAGGTATGGACGCGCTGCCCAAGCAGCCCTTTACTGCTGAGGGTCCGCTTCCTGAGCCACCATAGCATTGCGTAGGGCCGGCTGAGCCGGGGGCAGGTCGCGGTTGGGGGGCACCGTCCCGTCCACCTGGCGCATGAGGCTCGCCATCTCAATGGCGGACATGGCGTAGCTCCAGCCCAGGTTCCCCTTAATGCCGGCCCGCTCTAGCGCCTGCTGCATGGTATCCGTTGTCAGCACGCCGAAAATCACCGGCACCCCTGTCTGTACGCTGGTAGCCGCGATGCCTTTGGACACTTCAGCCGCCACGTAGTCGAAGTGGGGGGTGTGGCCGCGAATCACCGCCCCTAAGCAGATAATGGCGTCATAGCGGTAGCTGAGGGCCAGCCGCCGCGCCACCAGAGAAATCTCAAAGCTACCGGGTACCCAGGCGTAGTCCACCTGCGTTCCCTGGGGATCGGGGTCGATACCGTGACGCTTAAGGCAGTCCTGACAGGCGGCAAGCAGCTTATCCGTTACAAGGTCATTGAACCGACCAATCACGATGGCAAACCGCAGTGAGCCGGTCTGCGTAAACGTCCCTTCAAATACGGCCATGAGCTCCTGTATTTCTTGCTGCTGTGTTAGTGCTGCTGTGTTAGTGCTGCGCTTCCACCATAGCTTAAGCCTCCGCCATGCAGCGATGCTGTCGCCAGGACGGCAAGCGAGAGAAGCTAAACCACTAGGTAGTTTAGGGCACCCACCACTAGCACTAGCCCTACCCAGACAATTGAGCCCAAAAGAATCAGGCGTTTGGACTGCTCCCAGTTTTGGGGTGTGGCGTATCCAACCGGGACGCCGATCACCATTACGAACGAAAGCACAATCAGCGCCAGCAGCGCTAGCTGAAACAGAATGGTCAACATTGTTAGACGGCTCCTCCCGTGAGCTAAGTAGGCCAACCAATGGCCCGCATAGTTATCCTGCTTTGCTTACCCTATCAGAAAGTGGTACGGCCTCATAGGCCGCTTGACGCAGCCGCTGGGCTGCCTGCTGAGCGTCTAGTCCTGTCACCTCTAAGGTGTGCAAGGGGGGCTGGCGCTGCTCTAAATCGTAGCGATAGGTCTTGTCGTAGTAAAAGAGCACAAGCCCAATGGCGGTGGCCAAGTCCCCCTGCT
>JBCCAG010000143.1:0-7278 GCA_039814955.1 Cyanobacteria bacterium P01_A01_bin.135 | reverse complement strand
GAGCACCTGCCGGAAATAGCTGACCACGGCGTCAAACGTTCCTGTTTGCCTCAACCTTCAGGCTCTTGTCTACTCCGATGCCATTACACTACTCCCATCAACCCCACTCTGGCTACCTTTTCGCCAAACTGAGAATTGCTGATCGTCGCAACGGCGCGCTGAATGCCGCTCGCCAAGTCTCGTAAGATACTGGACGTGTGGCGAAGTGCTGCGTCGGCATAGACAAAATCTTCTGCCGCTACTTTGGCGCACTGCTGTACGGCTTGGTCGTACTGCGGCCCAGAGAGCAGAATTTCGCGGTGCAGCTGCTCAATACGCTGGGCAAAGTGCTCTGGTGCTAGCGCTGTGAACTTCTCTACTAGCGATCGCGACAGCAGCGATTCTGTCCCCTGCAACAACCGAGCGCCCGCTGAAAGGCTATTGGCTTGACCTACATCAGGTAGCAATAAGCCTTGAGCTGCTTTGAGCGTATGGTCTATTTCAGGCTTGGAAATCCCCCAATGTTCGCCAAGCTGCTCCACAAACTGCCGCTCTAGCGGGGCGAAGTAGCCGTCGCTGTAAGCGATCGCAATGACTTGCCTGAACGCCTCTCTGCGCTGCTGAGTGGGAATGGCATTGGCAGCTTCTGCTAAGGAAACCTGAGCGTTATCTTCAAGAACTTGCTGGATGGCCTGCAGCGTCTCTTCGCTGGCATTCAGCTGCTGGGCAAGGCTGCTTAGCGCCTTGAGTTCTTGGCTGTGAATTTGCTGGTCAGCGCAGATGGTGCGGGCGAGAAGCGTAAACCGGTGGTCGATGGCGGGGCGCGTAGACAGAAGCGAGTTGTCCATTGCTAGGAACCCTTGCAGGCAGGATAAAAGCTTATTTCTAAGTTTTACGAGTATGCCCGGGTGACGTGTGGCGCTATAGCCCAGCCTTTAGAATTCTCGATCGTTGGTGAAGGAATAGTGCTCTACGCTCGGGTACGGTTGTCCTCCCTGAGGACTCGTAGTAGCTGGAGGCCGGAGTATGCTCAAAGAGCGGGTGTAGGACTTTTCTCCTGTGATTTCGAGGTTGAGCGTGGTGCGGGTAGGGTGCTTCAGGGCGGAATTGAGGCCGTGGATGGCGATCGCTACTCCATTGAAGAGAGCCGCCCTTCGATGGGCTCATATTCGTCCTCTAGTAGCCAGGTCTGGGCGTCGTCGTATGTGGCACTGGCAAATACAACTTTGTAGCTTTCGGCGGGGTCATAGATGCGACAGTGACCTGCCGAGTTGCTCAGCAGCAGCAGCAGGTACGGCGGGGAGAGGAAGGGATCAATCCAGACTTCGGCGAAGGTCCAGTCACCGGCTGGGGCGGGTGCGGGGGATGACGTGGTACTGATTTTCTGCATTGATTTTGACCTCTCCATAAAATAGAGGAGTTTTGGTAGCGTCAGGGCCAATTCGGTAACCTATAGCTTTTGAAAAAAATAGGCCATAGCGCTCATAGCCACGAGCAGTTCCCGTAAGCTCGCCCTTCTCTATTATGGCCTGTGCCACTCTCTCCATTGTGGCTACATCATTGAAGACGTGAGCTGCGCGACCTCGCCGCAGTAGTCGTCTGACTTGGGCGGTGTTGGGTAGGTGCTTGGCGGTGTGCTTGGAGTCTAGGACAATTTTACGGTCGATGCCGCTCATAAATTAGATGGCGCGTTACTTGTTTAGAGTGCCCAAGTGACTGCGCTACTCGCGCGGTGGAACTAGAACCGCGATCGCTCTTAGCTAGTGAGCGTTGGTCGGTTCTGCCAATTTAAAACTGTGTAGACATATGGCGCAATGTACTTCGTGTGTAGAGGGGCGATAAAGGCTAAGACTTTGCTAAGACAAACACTCGTCTGCTCGGTTGAGAAAGCAGGAGCAGGCGATTTGGTAGGGCCGGTTTTGGGAGCATTAAATTTAGGATGAGGGGGCTTTTGAGCTACATCTATTGCAAACCGGTAAAGCATCGGCTTGTGAAGGCTCTTTGTGATTAGCATTGTTCGAGCTTTCGCCGCTTTATGGAAAAAGGAGCACGTGGAAGGGATTGGAGGGCTGGTAGTGAGGTGCGATTTTTGGATGGGATTGGTCGGGAGTAGTTTGTGTTGGGTTTCCTTGACGTCAACCCAAGCTACAGGCGATCGCACTAGCACTGAGGTAAATACCCAGGGCGGCGACAATAGTCTACCTTTCGGATAGATACGTCCCCACCCCCAGGATTCAGGCAGAAGCGATCGCACTGAGCTGTGGCTAAGCGACGACAGTGCTAAAGTCTGCCTCAACTAAGCTTGTGTTGTTGACAACGACTGCTAGCACTTCCTCCCCCAAAACAATCTCGGTATTCCGACTACCTGTGCTGAGAACGATTTCGTCAAAGCCGATATTCTCCAGCAAGATTTGGTCGTCACCCCGAGTGCTGAAGCGGAAGATAGTGTCGACCCCTGCGCCAGCTCTAAGAATGATTTCATCATTCCCAGGGCCGGTGCGGATAACATCGTCGCCGTCGCCGCCGTCCAAGCGATCGTTGCCGGCCCCGCCTTTCAAAGTATCGTTGTCTGAACCGCCGATTAAGCTATCGTCACCCTGGCCGCCAATAAGCGTATCGGCACCTCCCCCTCCAATTAGAACATCATTGCCTCGTGCCCCTCGCAGAGTATCGTCTCCGCCAAGGCCGCTGAGAGTATCGTTACCGCTGCGACCATTGATCGCATCTTCCTCGGCACTGCCAGTCAAGGTGTTATCGCCGCTTATATCCGTCGCGTCTAATGACTCGGCAAACACTCGAATGCGGGCAACCTGATAGCCCTCAGCCGTAAAATCAGCGTTGCTAAAGTCTTCGCTGCTAAGAATTGGGCCGTCGGGAATGAATCCCTCAGCCAATTGCACAACGCCGTTCTCAGGGGTACCGGTATCTGGTACTGTCTGACCGAAGAAGGCGGTATTTTCTGGTATCTCATCGTTGACTTCTGAGCCTGCGTCAAGGACGCTGCTGCCGAGAACGATGAAGTCAGCACCGATAAAGTTGCCATCTTCATCGAAGACGGGAATGCCCTGCTCGTTGCCGTTGGCAATGAAGAAGTCGTTGCTGGGAAGAATCATCGCCGCGTAATTGAAAAAGCGGCTGCTAGGGTCACTCCCGTCTAGCTCAAGCGTTAGCGTCGTAATCTCGCCTGGGTCAATAGGCCCGGGGGTACCCTCAGGCCCTGGAATGACGCCCTGTGCTGCGCCAAAGCCCGCCAGGTCAAATTCCTGGGAAATCAGCTCAGTGTCACCGTCTTCCGCCAAGGACTCAAGCCCAGGAGAAACGGGTCTGCCGCGATCATAGGTGTCAAAAGTGCCGTCGTGGAAGCCAAACCATAACGGGGTAATTGCAGTCCCGTTTTCGGGAGCTAGATTCTCAATGGAAATCGTAACTTCAGTGTTAGCCATTTTCTTTTAGTCTGTAATAAGCTGTAGGTTGGTCTAGCCAAAGCCATGCTTACTTAATGCTCTATTGGTGTAAAGAAGATTAAGCATGGCTACAGGGAGAAAATCGAAAAGCAAAATTCAATTGGCTTAGAGCTGCAAACTCGCGCCAAAAGCAGCAATCTGAACATGTTTTCACAAGCGGGCAATAGCTTTTCTAAGCGGCCCATATACTTAATTCTCGGCAAGCGGCTAAGACACGTTTCTTGTGACCGCTGCGGAGCGCTGAAGTATATTGCAACAATAGAAAAGCTTTAGGGCTAGAAATTTTCCGAATTTGTTCGGTAGCCTCGTTGAAATTTGACGCTTGTTTGAGTGTGATAGTTCCGGGGTTTAAAGGCTACTAATTTCGCTTGAAAGGTTTTCAAACAGGAGCATAAAAGCACCACTGCTAAGCAAGCTATCTTGCAAATCTTAGAGGATGCTGAGGAAGAAATTAGATTCTGATGGCTTGGGTAACTAGGCCCTTATCTATAGCTCGATGGATTGGTGGCCCTGAAGCTATTACATCACAATTTATGAATTTAGGAATAGATAGTTTTGAAGGCGCCAATTTTAGGAGTGAATTTTTCGATGGCAGCTATATCTGAATTCCTTAAGATTTCAGTAACCGTCCTAGGAGTTTGCCGTTTGAGAAGACTTATGGGACGTCTAGAAGGTGCTAGGACCAGATGCGGCTAAGCGTTGAGGTTTAGGGATTAGCCGCATCGTAGTGTTAGTCAAGCAGATTTAGCTCCTGCCGAACCTCGTGGAGCGATCGCTCCCACATCTCCTCAAACCGGTATCCCAACAGAAACTTCGCCTGTTTTCCTAGCGCGTAGCCCCGGCGGCGGTTGCGGGCAATCTGCCTCATCTGACCTGGGGCCAAAACCGGGTAAAGCACCGTTGCCATCCACAGCCCCACCCGCTGCAGGCGGCTATAATCCTGGGCCACCGCAAACGCCAAAACCCCCATTTCCCCGGCATAGCTCGTGTCAAAACCCAGCAGAACATGAAAGATGTCGTGGGTGACGGCGTACCTAAGTGCAAACACATTCTCCTGCGCCAGTGCCGCCATGCCAGGGCTGACGTTAAAGGGCTGCAGCTTGTTGCGGCGCATGTGGTGGGCGTACTCGTAGCCAAAGGAGCCCTCCGGTAACGCCATCAGCGCATCCAAATCAACGGGGGGATGATACCCCACAACAGGCTGCAGCTTTGCGATCGCGTCAGGATGGGCCCGCGCCCCCAACGCGTCCGCCTTGAGAATGGCGATGTCCCCCAGGTTGGGGTTGCCGCGGGCCACTTCCTGGAAAACAGTTCTAAGCTGTTTGAGCTTCATAGCGATACCTCATTTAGAGTATTTCACCCCTCACCCTGTCAATCGGTTCCGCTTCGCAAGCGGGGTGAAATCAGAGTCCTATGCTCCCGCCCACAGCTAAAGATACCAGTCGTCAAATACCAGCATCATGGTCACCAGCGCTGCCCAAAACTTTCCCACAGCAACCGCCTTTCAGGTTCAAGGAACTAGCGTCCTGATCAAAAATTGATTCGCGGTCAGCTTGGGTTTGATCCGTCAACTGATCCCGTGCCCTCTAAGAAATCTCTGATTTTCTTTCTAGATTGGCCCGCCGAGCGGCAGGTCAGGCGCTTAATCACCAGGGGCTAAAGCGGAGGATGACAGCGGTTCCTGCGTCTTATCCCCAAGCCGCTCCTCCATCCCAAGGCAGACCCCTTAGTGGTATAACTGTAAAGGTTTGTTAATTAGCCCTGTTTGCCGGTGTGGCTTGGAGGGCTACCCCAACTTCGGGTCGCGCTCATTGGACCTCGAGTAGGTTTGCAGTGGCCGTACCCCGCTAACTACGCGGAGAATTCACCTTGACTCTACTGACTGATTCATCGCGCTCGCCGGTAGGCGGGTCGGCTGCGCTGCGATCGCTCCAGCTCAAAGACATCATCGTCACCCTCCCCCAGAACTGCTTTCAAAAGCGCTCCGGCGCTGCCTGGCGGTCCGTGGCCCTGAGCGTGACCGCAGCAGCAGTAGGTTATGTGGCGATCGCCTATGCGCCCTGGTTCTTACTGCCCTTGGCCTGGGTGTTCACCGGCACCGCCCTAACCGGCTGGTTCGTAATTGCCCACGACTGCGGCCACCGCTCCTTTGCGCAGCGGCCCTGGGTGAATGATTTAGTCGGTCACGTGATGATGCTGCCGCTGCTGTATCCCTTCCATAGCTGGCGGCTGCTGCACAACCACCACCATATCCACACCAACAAGCTAGAAGTGGACAACGCCTGGGAGCCCTGGCAGGTGGAGCGGTATGAAAATACCCCCAAGTGGCTGCGGACGTTCTACCGGGCGCTGCGGGGACGCCTGTGGTGGGTGGGGTCCATTGCCCATTGGGCCGGTCTTCACTTCGCTCCGGGCAAGGTGGCCGAGCGCGATCGCCCTAAAGTAGTTCAGTCAGTGACTGCAGTCGTGGCCTTTGCCGCCATATTCTTTCCTACGCTGCTGCTCACCACTGGGCCTTGGGGCGTTGTCTCCTTCTGGCTAATGCCCTGGCTGGTCTATCACTTCTGGATGAGCACCTTCACCATCGTTCACCACACCCTGCCAGAGATTCCGTTTCGCTTCTCCCAAGACTGGCATCCGGTAGAAGCGCAGCTGGCCGGGACGGTTCACTGTACCTATCCGCGCTGGGTCGAAATCCTCTGCCACGATATCAACGTGCATGTGCCCCACCATATCTCTACGGCTATCCCGTCCTATAATTTGCGGCTAGCCCACGACAGCTTGACTAGCAACTGGGGCGAGCACCTGGTGACCACCCGCTTTTCCTGGTCGCTGATGGGGCAGATCGTCGACCGGTGCCATCTCTACCACGAGGAGCGAGGCTATCAATCTTTTAAGGAAGCGGCCCATTAGGTTTGCCACCCCTGACGGACGGTTCGCCCGCCTAGGTACAGTACACTGAACATAACGTACCCCACTGAATGCCGCCATGCTGATAGACTTCCTGCAAAACAATCTGCTCGTGCTGCTGATGTACGCTGGCCTGGGCGGGGCATACCTCCTAGTTGCCCCTATTGCCGTTTTGCTCTACCTCAATGCCCGCTGGTACGACGCTAGCTCCGTTGAGCGGGTAATCATGTACTTCTGCGTCTTCTTCTTCTTCCCCGGTCTGCTTGTACTGAGCCCGTTCGTTAACCTTCGCCCTGAGAAGCGGACCACCTAATGCGGCGGATCGACGTCATAGGTATTGGGGTAGGCGCAGCCCTGGCGGGGGGCGGCATCTACCTGCTGCTGCGGCTCGGGGGCATTGACAGCAGCCAGGCCGGGCTTTGGAGCCAGGTAATCTTTCTGGGAGGACTGCTAGGCTGGGTTGCCAGCTATGTGTTTCGCGCCACTACCGGCAACATGACCTTTCATCAGCAGGTGAAAGAGTATGAGGACGCGGTGCTGCAGAAGCGGCTGGAGGAGCTGACCCCCGAGGAATTTGCCAAGCTGCAGGCTGAGCTAGAGGCGGAGGTGGCCGCTGATATGGCGGCTGAGGGAGCCACGGATACGGAGTAGGTGAAGCTGAGGTTGCGTGGCTGACGAAGCGCATCAATGCAGCGCCCCGACAAAGCGTCTCGATGAAGTGATCAGGGCCCCTATCCGGTAAGCTTGATCTGTCTTGCTTTCAGTATTCGTCAGTCCCTATGGCTTCACCTTCCGTTTCAGCGCGCATGAACGCCCTCCGCGATCGCGGCCAGTGCGCCCTCGTCCCCTACATTACTGCAGGGGACCCCGACCTTGAGACCACGGCCCAGGCTCTGCGCCTGCTGGATCGCAGCGGCGCTGATGT
>JBCCAG010000340.1:0-4794 GCA_039814955.1 Cyanobacteria bacterium P01_A01_bin.135 | reverse complement strand
GTGGTGAAGCATGTGAAGTCCAATGGCATCGTGGTCAGCCGCGATCGCATTACCCGGGGGATCGGCGCTGGCCAAATGAACCGGGTGGGGGCCGTGGCGATCGCCCTTAAGCAGGCCGGTAAGCTTGCCTCAGGTGCGGTATTGGCCAGCGACGGCTTTTTCCCCTTCGATGATTCGGTGCGGACCGCCGCGGCAGCAGGGGTGACGGCCATCATCCAGCCAGGCGGCAGTATGCGAGATCAAGACTCCATTGACGCCGCCAACGCCCTAGGGCTAGTGATGGTGCTGACAGGGACGCGGCATTTTCTACATTAGCGATCGCCGCCGACAGACTCAGCGGACAGACTCAGCCAACAAACTCAACCGCGCTAAATCTATAAGAAGGGCTAAAAATGCCATAAAGAACACTAATATTAATAATAATGACGCTTTTCTCACCCATTTTATGGATCTTATCCCTGACGCAGTTAAACCCTGGCTGAACTTTATCCACCCGATTTTGATGTGGGTCCTGCTGGTTACCTCTCTCTATGCCCTCTACCTAGGCTGGCAAGTGCGGCGTATCCGCACCGCAGACCCCGAGACCCGCAAAGCGCTGGTCAAGCAGAAAGTCAACGTCAAGCACCACCAGATTGGCGCAGCCCTGCTAGCGTTTATGGTGATTGGCTCCATCAGCGCCATGGCGGTTACCTACATCAACAACGGCAAGCTGTTTGTCGGGCCTCATCTGCTGGTTGGTTTGGGCATGACTGGCCTGATTGCCACCTCCGCTTCCCTATCTCCCTTTATGCAGAAAGGCCAGGACTGGGCCCGCTACACGCACATTACCCTTAACATTGCCTTGGTCGCGCTGTTCGGCTGGCAGGCGGTGACGGGAATGCAGATTGTGCAAAAGATTATCGCGAGCATGACCAGTGCCTAGGCGCTGCGCAAGCTAGCGTTCGTGCAACATCACACGTGCAATATCACAACAGAGGCTGCCCGCCAGGGGAGCCTCTGTTGCTTTACTTATGCAGCGTCATCGGCAACCAGTAGCGTCGTCGCGTTGACCCGGCCCATCACCTGAACCCGATCCCCCGGCTGAGCAGTGAGTGGCTCATTGGCCAGGGCAAACCACTCAGTAGCCTGAAACCGCACCCGCATCCGGCGATCGCCCATAGAGATGCTCGTAACGGTTCCCAGCGAGGGCTGGTTGACCACGGCTGGTGTGCAAGACCGTTTCCACATAGATGCCTCCTCTACCCACGGTAAAATTAATGGCTGATGTCATTGCTATTCAACGTCAGCCGTGGAATTACGGGTAAATTTAGTAACTATGCATGAAGCTGCACGGCAGTTCTAACCATGCTGTTCAATTGCAATAGAGCCGGCTACGTCGGCCCAAAGCCCTGAGCTACCTAGACAACTGGCCACTACGGCATAGCCGTCGGTTCTGAAGCAGAGGTATCCAGCGCAACGTCCTCCTCAGTGCCGCTCAGCTCAATCAGGTACTTCAGCGCCTCAGCCACGTACTCAGCGCAGCGCTGCGGCGGGGCCTCGTAAAACTGCCGCCAGGCTTGATCCACATAGCGATCGTAGTCTACCTCAGTTGCTTCGTTGCGACGATCATCGAGCCACGCTAGCCGCACCGCGTGGCCCAGCAGTATATCCAGCACGATGTTATTTTCGATCTCCAAGCCATCGTTACTTTTGGCGATCGCCGCTAATTCCACTAAGGCCTCTACCGTCACCTGTCGGTACTCCGGGGCCTGCAGCTTATTGAGCAGGTGCTCCACCCGCAGGGCAAAGTTCTGCTCCTCTGGCGTCATTTCTGAGAGCACCAGCTCGCTGTCTAGGCGGTTGCGGCGCTCCAGCGGGTCGCCAATCACAATGCCCTTGCAGTGCTTGAGCACTTGGCGCACATCACTGTAGAAGTTCTCCGGCATCCGGTTCAAGGAGCCTTCCCGCTGCCGGTGCCGCCACCAGCTATCGCCAAAGGGCTCTATTTCTGCGGAATCTTTCGCGATCGCCTCCGGCAACACCCACTGAATTGACTGCCGCCGCTTGGTCTGCAGCGATTCGTGGCGCACTAGGTTCTTCTCTAGGGTGCTGTAGCCCTCCAGAACCCGCTGCAGCCGCTGCTTTACCTCAAAGGGGCTGAGTCGGGTTAGCTGCTCAAAGGCTTCATCCTGGGAGACTCCTGCCTCTTGGGCGAGCTCGTCGGTGAGCAGCACCACCAGATACCCGGTGCGCAGGGTGAGCAGCCCATCAAACAGCTCAGGGTTCGTTTTGATCAAGATGCTCAGGTAGATCAAGATTTCCTGAGTTAGAGGCCGCTCCCGCACGTCCTCCCCACAGCAAGACTCGATCTTCTCCATAATTTCCCCATGGGACATGGGCTCTTGGATGAGGCAGTCTTCACTGTAAAACTTGCCGATGGCGATCTGCTTCTGCCGCACCAGAATGTCGGTGACCGCATCCGACAGGCCAATATCAATCTTCACCAGCAGCCCAGCAGCCCGGCGGATGATGGACCAGAGCTCTAGGTCACTAGCCTTAGCGTAGACATTGTTGAGGAGGTCGGTCACCGTCACCGCTTCGTCCTCACTGCCCAAGCTCGTATCAAAGGCCAATCCCTCTAGCCGCACCAGCAGGTCGAGGATTTCAATCTGCTCATAGAGGTTCTGCGCTTCCTTCAGCTTTGACAAAAGCGCGGCGCTGTCGCTCTCCCCCTCAATCAAGAACTCTTGGCTGTAGCTGAGGGGCTGATTTTGCTCAACCGAGAAGGGCAGCATCAGGGATGCTACGCTGCCGAGGCTATCGGCTGGGGATAGCTCGAAGTCGGGCAGGTGGTCAATGCGCTCTAGGTTAGCGGTGAGGCTGAACTGATTGAGCTGACCCAGCTTGACGGGGGTACCATCGCAGTCGCCGTCCCGTAGCTGCTTGATCAGTGCCAGTAGGGGAGACTTGGCAATGCTGCCGAACCGCTCGGCCTCGAACATGGAGTTGGTGAGCAGCAGGGTTACCGTCGGTCGCCCTAGCTCTCGCCAGTGCTGGTGAATGTAGGCCAGCTCGCCGCGAATCTGGGCCACCAAGAAGTGGTAGTCCCGCGTTAGGTAAAACTGCCGCTGGTCTAGAAACGCCGGCAAAAAGACGACGGTCTCCCCCTGGATGCGGAACATATGGGCTGTGGTCAGGCTGCGCAGCCGCCGAATGGGACGCCCCGAAAGCTTCAGTTTCTCATTGCGGCCAATTTGAGAATAGATGGCCGACAGCTCGTTGGCTTGCCGCACCTGAATCGGGTCGAGGGCTTCTAGGGTCTGGGTATCAATGCCGTTGATGGCCAACTCCGCTTGCAGGGCTTCATCCTCTGCTAAAAGGGCGACCTGCACCATCGGTTGCCGGGACTCTCCCCTGCGGCGATAGCGGCCCAGGGGATCTATGTCCCCCATGGCGATCAGGCCATCCTGCAGCATGCGGCCTAGCAAGTATAAGCTCTGGGCCCACACCAAGGGCAGGTTCTCATTGGGCAAGCGCTTTTGGGTGTTGGGATGCTGTCGCTCCGCCTCGATGGCCTCTTCCGGTACGTAGTACAGCTCCGGCAGCAAGGGGAACTCTCCCTCGTTCACTGTTGCCTCATCCAGCAAGATACGGTAGCGCTTGGCGGCGGGGCGATCGCCCCGGGCAATGGCGTCTAGCAGCAGATAGGTGAAAAACAGCGGCCATTCGCACTCGATGTGTTCAAACTGCTTCAGCTCAGCCGGCTCGTAGTGCAGCCGGGTCACGTCCTCAATGGCGGTTTGGTGGCCGTCCCGCAAGAACCGCTTGCAGCCGTAGTGGCCTTCCAGCTTACTGGTAATCGCCTCGCGGGTCTTTTCTACTAAGGCGCTGTCTTCGATGGCAAAGGCCGGGTAGCCGATGATGCTCAGCACCGAGGCGTCCACTTCCTTAGAGACTGACTCCCGCGGCAGCAGAGACTCTAGGGTAATGCGGGCCCGGGCAATCTCGTCCGGCAGCACATACACCACCGACGCAGCCCCCCCGTTGACCCCAAACAGGTTGAAGCCATTCAGCGCTTCCAGCGCCGCCTTGGCCATACCCAGGGAGCTGGCGTTGAGCTCCGGCTTGCCGTGGTTGATTTTGTTGCCCCGCTCCCAAATCCCGTAGTCCGGGGTGCGGTAGGCGCGCCCGATGTAGTACACCAGATTCTGGACAAAATTCACCTCGTCTAGAGTCTGAATGATGTTGAGCCCCGAAGCAATCATCTGGGCCAGCATCAGCAGATAAATGGAGGTGGCGTCGATCTGCAGGTGGCCCCATTCGTCGTCCCCCACCACTGGGTCCCCCATTAGGGGCTCGTACTTGGCGTGGAGGGCGTCGATGGGGGCCTGGGTGACCTTAAAGCGCTCCACCTTGTCCGATTGCTTCATCATGGCGTACAGTAGGCCCCGCATCAGCTTAATGGTGCTGTGCTCCAGCTCGTAGCGGCGGCCCTGATCGTTGTCCTGCTTGCGGTAGGCCAGGGCCAAGCCCCACACTGCCAAAATGCTGTAGACGTTGTCCCGTACCCAGGCATCGGTGTAGTTACCGTGGACAGTGACGGCAGTACTGGCCGGCAGCAGGCCCACCAGGGGCGTCTGCTTGGCTAGAATCAGCGCCTGCACTTCGGCATAGTAGGCATCTAGGCGATCGCGGTAAGCCGAGGGGGCGGGCCAAGATTCAGAGCGATAGGCATCTACCATAAATGACCTCAAAAGACCTTGAACGCAGTACGGAGAAACAGGGCTGGGATAGACACTTTCGAGCGGACAATGC
>JBCCAG010000168.1:0-6720 GCA_039814955.1 Cyanobacteria bacterium P01_A01_bin.135 | reverse complement strand
GCCGCCCCGCCCTGCTGAAAAAGACCCAGAGCCCTGGTCTGCCCCTGTCACAGAGGCTCATCTAGAGCACAGCTTCGAGGAGCAGCCAACCGATATTGCCTCTGATGCCGAATTAGCCATTCAGTCAGATGTCACCCTGGTGGATGAGTCCACTTGGGAGACACCCGCCAGCCTTGCCACCCCAGAGGCTGTCTCTGGCGCAGCTCTAACTGACGATCAAGAGAGCATGGGGATATTGAGCGGCACTGAACCGACAAAGCCATCCGCCACCCCAGAAGACAGCGTGCCTGCAGCAAATGCGGAGCTGCTTGATATCGACTTTGGTAGAAAAGATAGCTCTACTGGTAGCTGGTCTCCCGCGCCGCAGCTAGAGCCTACCCACAGGGGCAATGCGCAGAATACTCTGCTCTGAGGCATTTGGCTTTCCCACAGAGTGAGTAGCGCTGCGGATTTTGGGTATAGGTTTTGCTAGGTTGCCTATGATTAAGTCTACTCCGCCACACCTGCGGGCAAAGCTTCACTCCAGGTTAAGTCAGCAGCATCGGTAGTTGCCAACGCCGCCAAGCCATCGCGCACCGCCGGATTGTACAGCCGCAGGTAATTCCAGTAGTTCTCAAACACTGAGCGCACGTAGCCCTTTGTTTCAGGGAAGGGGATTTGGGCCACGAACCGATCGGCGTCTGTGGTGTTGAACCGCGCGATCCAGTCAGCAACGCTGCCCGGCCCCGCGTTGTAGCTAGCAACGGCGTAGAGGGAGTTGTCGTCGTACTCTTGGTGGGTGTAGTTCAAATACCAGGTACCAAGCTGAATATTGTCTTCGGGCTTCGTCAGATCGTAGGTCTCTAGGCCGAGCTGGCCAGCGACCCAGTCGGCGGTGGGGGGAATCACCTGCATTAGCCCCACCGCGTCGGCGCTAGAGCGAATGTCTGTTTCAAATCGGGACTCTTGGCGGATTAGGGCCATCACCAGGGCTGGGTTTAGCCGGTGGGTGACAGCCCACTCTTCAATCAAAGGACGAAAGGGGGTAGGGTAGCGGCCTTGCCAATAGGCCGGAGAGGTCTTGGCATCCGCCAGGCTAAAGTCATCGGTCTCTTCCGCCCGCCAGGACAGACTAGAGAGCATGAAAATTCCCTCTAGATTATCCCCCACCCCCAGGCGCAGAAGGCCGTCGGTCATCTGCTGGGCGACCGTGGGCTGCGTGGGGTTATCGTACTCCGCTTGCCAAAGCTCCCAGGCATCTTCGTCTTGCCCCAGCTGGTACAGCGCCTGCAGTGCCTTTGAGCCCGCCGGTAGGGGCGATCGCGCCACCGGGACGGCGAGTTCAGGCTGCTTGTAGCGGGCGCTAGAGAAGTCCCCCACATCCCAGCCCAGGGTAGTGGCAGAGCGCCAGGCATAATAGGACTCGGGGTAGCGCTGCAGAATGTATTCAAACGCCGCCCGGGCCACATCGGGCTGGTCAAGCTGAGCCGCCCAGCGCCCCATCCAAAAGGCGGCGGCAGGGGCCTGCTCCGCATCAGGATTCTGGGCTAATAGATCCCGTCCCCAGCGCCAGGCCTGATCGAGGTCTCCCGCCTCGGCCACCTGCTGGGCTCGCTCCCAGCGAATCTCCGCCGCGGTTTCTGAGCTGCCATATTGGCTCAAAATAGACTGACGAGCCTGTTGAGCTGAATCAGGGCTATTGAGCAGCTCTAGCAGCTCAGTCCGCAGCAGTAGGGCCTCGGCCGCCCGGTCCGGAAAGGCCTCGACAACGCGGTTGGTGTAGCCCAAAGACTCCTCTAGCTCTACCAGGTTCGCGAGGTGGAGAAGGGCTTGGGCCGTCTGCTCCGCCTCGGGGAAGGTGCGGTTGAGGGTTTGATAACGAGCGATCGCCGCCTTTTGCTCTCCCTCCAAATGGGCACCCCGGCCGGCCCGGTATAGGTTGAGGGCGGTTGGCGGGGCCTGGGCATAGGCGTCACCGGCCTTGCCGTAGCGCTGCATCTCCCAATAGCCAAACCCAATGCGCTCCCAGTCTTCGGGCTGCAGTTGGTCCCCAAATTCCTCGGTGAGTTGATCCAAAGTCGCCTCGGCATCGGACCGGTAGAGGGCGTGGCGCGCCAGCAGCAGCAGCAGATCAGGCTGATCAGGGGTCTCTGCTAGCTTTGCTTTGGCCCAAGCGACGGTTTTTGGGTGAGCCGGGAATTTTTCTAGGGCTTGCTGCCAGTAGTCTCCCTCCCCTTCATGGCCCAAGGCATATAACGCCGCTGCCGCTGCCGGATGGTCACCGTGACGTTGGAGTAGGGCTTGCCAGGTAGCCTCTGCCTCGTCGGCCTGTCCAGCTTGGTCATAGGCTTCGGCCCGCTTGACCAAAACATAGGGGGCCAGCACCGGATAGTCCTCCTCTAAGCGCTTGAGTGGGTCTAGGGCCGCTTCTGCTTCGCCGCTGGCGATGAGGTCACTAGCTAGCAGGTAGCGAGCCGGGGCGCGATCGCCCTTAGTACCGGTTTTTCCAGCGGCGATCGCCTCTAAAGTTGGGCGGCGCACCGCCGCCGGCTGATCGACGAGGGCTTGAACTTGAGTGGGTTTGGTAGTTGCCGCTGACGTGGAAGAGCCGATGGCGGCAGACTCTATACCAGGGCGATGGGCCGAGATCCGGCTCAGCGTCATCCAGACGAGCCCCAGGCTGAGGGTGCCGACAGCGACGGCAGCCCCAACTAAGAGCCCCAGGCGCGCGGTTGGCGTCATAGTTCGCAGCCGCTTTTGCAGCCCTCGCTGCAGCCGGGCCTTCAACGTCTTAACCTGTGAATGCTTCTGCGCCATGACAACCTACACCAGAACCTGTAGACCTGCCGCTGATTGGCAAGCTGCCCGATCCTAGCGCATCATCTCAAGTTAAGTAGGAGGACCTACCGCGGCGAGGAAGCACCGCAACTCATAGCGATGGCCGGTTACCATCCGGTAAAAAGGTCCCCCGGAGGACCGCCTGCGCCAGCTGCTGCATCTCAATCGTAGCGTTGATTAAGCAGGTATAGGTCAGATCGGTGAGCCCCAGCATTGCCCCGGAGAAGTTAGCCGATTTGCAGTTGGCGTATTTCAAAGTGGTACTGTTCAAAACCGTTTGGGATAGGTCACTCTGCTCCAAAATAGCGCCAGTCAGGTCAGCCGACGTAAAATTTGCCCCTTGAAGACGGGCTGCAAATAGGTTTGTCCCTGTTAAGTTGGCGCCGGAGAAGTTAGCGCCGCTCAAGTCGCCCCCCCGCAGGTTAGCGTGGCTGAGGTCGGCCCCACTAAAATCGAAATCCCTGAGATTCCGCCCCGGCAGGCTGACATGGGATAGGTTTTGCCCTACGCAGGACTTAGACCGCAGAGCTTCGGGAGATAAGGAGTTGAAGGGGATAGTTTTCATAGGGAAGTGCCGAGCAAATTTTTAAACGCTTTCGTTTGCCATACTTGTATTGCGTTTATTATATTGACTTCTATTCTCTAAAAGAAGCGCCTTCTATGAAGGGATAGTTAAATGCTCCGGCGCTCTCATGAAGCTAATATGAGGCAGCATTGTATCTGAAAGCTCAGGGGTGCCCAGAAGCTCAACCAGGCGGAATAGCGGCCCGACACAAAGGGCCCAAGGCCTAGCTTTCCATCAGTATCCAGGTGCAAAAAGAGCTGACAAGTCAGTGACTTTATCCCGTTGTATACAGGACGGCTTTCAGGCACTAATTGTTGCCGCAGCTTGGGTCCGTTACCTTAGCCCTTCCAACTCGTTACCGGTGGAACTGTCTCGGCAATGACCGCCCCACGGGAGATGACGTAGCACACCGTTGGCCGCCGCCGCAGGGCGTCGTAGCGATCGCTGGCCTCTAGCACAATCAGATTGGCGGGCTTGCCCACTTCAAGGCCATATTGGTCGCTCAGGTTCAAAGTGCGCGCCCCGTTCCAGGTCACCATGTCGTAGCAGGCGTCGATTTCGGCGGTGCCCGTCATCTGGCAGACATGGAGCGCCATATAGGCCACATCGAGCATGTTTCCGGTGCCCAGGGGGTACCAGGGGTCCTGGATGCAGTCGTGGCCTAGGCTGACGTTGATGCCCCGCTGCCACAGCTCCTTAACCCGGGTGACGCCGCGCCGCTTAGGGTAGGTGTCGCCGCGCCCCTGCAGGGTGATATTAATCAAAGGATTGGCGATGAAGTTGATTTGGGCCCGGTCTAGCACCCCCAGCAGCTTAAAGGCGTAAGCGTCATTGTAGGAGCCAAAGGCAGTGGTGTGGCTGGCGGTAACCCGAGGCCCGTTGCCGGCTCGAATAGCGCAGGCGGCGACTACCTCCAGAAAACGGGACTGGTCATCGTCAATTTCGTCGCAGTGGATATCGACGAGGCAATCATACTGCTGGGCTAGGTCAAACGTGCGGTGCACTGACTGAACACCGTCTTCCCGCGTCAGCTCATAGTGGGGAATGCCGCCAATCACATCGACCCCCAGCTTTGCCGCCGCCTCCATGAGCTGGTCGTTCTGCGGGCTGCCGTAGATGCCATCTTGGGGAAAGGCCACCACCTGCAGGGTCATCCAGTCTTTTACCGCCTCGCGCACTTCCAGCAGTCCTTGGAGCGCGATGAGGTTAGCTTCGCTGACGTCGGCGTGGCTACGGACATACAGTACTCCCTGAGCGGCATGTTGCTGGAGGGTGGCGATCGCCCGCTGCTTAACGTCCTCTACCGTGAGGTTTTGCTTACGCTCTCGCCAGATGTCGATGCCCTCAAACAGGGTGCCGCTGTGGTTGAGGCGGGGCTCCCCTATCGTCTGTGCCGAATCTAGGTGGACGTGGGAGTCGACGAAAGGGGGACTCACCAGGCGGTGGCGGATGTTGAGCTCGCTCTGGCCCTGCTGGGGGAGCTGGGGGCCTATGGCTGCGATTTTGCCGTCCTGTATAGCAATGTCTACATTCGGTCTGGTCCCTTGGGGCTCCAGCAAGCGGCAGTGGCGCAGAACTAAGTCGTAAGTGTTGGGCATGGCGCAAGGAGGTGGGGCCTTCAACGGAGAACCCGTGGGTTCAAATGGTCAGCCTGTGGTGAAAATTGTTAAGGTGGGGATTGTTAAGATATTGTTACGAAGGCGCTATCTCTGCCTTGGAAAGAGTGCGGCCTTACCGTTTGAGGTGTTTCAATCTTATGCTGGCTGAGCCCGACACGCCATTACAGCCCCAGGCCTCCGCGCCCCAAATTCTCAATGCCACTCACCTAGTCAAATACTATCGCCGCGGCAAGCAGCGAGTCGCGGCGGTGCAGAAAGTATCCTTGGCGATCGCGGCCGGGGAGGTGCTGGCGTTTTTAGGACCCAACGGGGCCGGTAAAACCACCACCATTAAGATGATTGCCGGCCTGGTGCAGCCCGATGGGGGTGCGGTAGACATCGCCGGTAAAAACCCTCACCGCAATTCCCAGGCCCTCAAAGCGGTCGGCGCAGTGCTGGAGGGCAACCGCAACCTCTACTGGCGGCTAACGGCTATTGAAAATCTGGAGTATTTTGGCGTGCTGCGAGGCATGGCGCGGCGGGCGGCGCGGCGGCGCGGCCTAGAGCTGCTGGACCAGTTTGCTCTAGCCGACAAAAAAGATGCCTTAGTGCGCACCTTTTCCCGAGGGATGCAGCAGAAGCTCGCCATCGCCGTCGCCCTGGTGCACAGCCCCCAACTGCTGCTGCTGGATGAGCCAACGCTGGGGCTAGATGTGGAGGCGGGAGAATACGTCAAAGGCCTGGTGCGGGCCATTGCCCTGGGAGGCTGCGCTATCTTGCTCACCACCCACCAGCTGGATGTAGCCGAAGAAATTTCCGACCGGGTGGCCATCATCCGCCAGGGCCAGATTGTGGCCACCGCCACCACCCCAGAGCTAATTCACCAGTTTTCGGACTCTACCTACCGAATCGAGGTGGACGGCGAGCTCAGCCCCAGCCAGCGGCAGGCGATCGCCGCCCTTGAAGCGACTATTCGAGACGGCGTCATTCACTACATGGGAGATGCGCCCGGGCTATATCAGCTATTTGATATCTTGCGGCCCCTGCCCATACTGCAGGTGGCTCCCGACCGCCCTGACCTGACCGATGTGTTTTTAAAGGTGATCCGCAATGGCGCTATTTTGGGCTGAGCTGAAGCGCAGCTGGACAGAGTTTATTCGCTATCCGGCGGAGGCGGTGGGGGGCGTTGTCATTATCACCATTGTCTTCTATGGCCTGTTTTTGAGCGCCCGCTATATGGCCGGACCCGCTATTCAGTTTGGCGATCGCCTAGACATCGTGGTGGTGGGCTACGTGCTGTGGACCCTGACCCTATTCACCATCAACGATATCTCCCTAACACTGCAGGCAGAGGCGCAGACCGGCACCCTGGAGCAAATTTTCCTGTCTCCCTACGGCCCGTTCCGCGTCTTCCTTACCCGGGCTTTGGCGGGCCTCACCATTCGCATAACCCTGATTTCGGTGATTCTAGGGATTTTAATCGGGGTCACCGGCAGCAGCCTGCAGTTCCCGCCCCTGCTGGTGCTGCCCCTGGTGTCGACCCTGATGGCAGGCTATGGTCTGGCCTTTATGATGGGCTCCTGCGCCCTGCTATTTAAACGGGTTCAGCAGCTCTTGGGGCTGTTTCAGTTCGGGCTTTTATTTGTGCTGGCGCTACCGGTAGAGACCTGGTCGGGGCCTTGGTCCCTGGTGGGCTGGCTGCTGCCCATGCTCCCCAGTGCAGGGCTGCTGCGGGACCTG
>JBCCAG010000829.1:0-2072 GCA_039814955.1 Cyanobacteria bacterium P01_A01_bin.135 | reverse complement strand
GCCTTAAACTTACGCTGAATGATGGGTTCCATCCGGGGCTTGAAGGTCAAGTCGGCCACGTAATCCGCTAGGCCGCCGCCGCCGTGCCAGTACATTGACTTACCGCAGTACTCGGCATACTCGTAGTTGATGCGGTCGTGCCACCAGTGCTGCAGCAGTTTGGAGAAGGTGACCTCTCCGTTAAAGTATTTAAAGAAAGGAAAGAACCGCAGGAACTGGTTTTCAGCGTTGTAAATCAGGTTGCGAGAATAGGCGTCCAGCACCACCCCATAGCTCTGTAGAATGCATACCACCTCGACGACGTGAAGCGCTGAGTCACTGAGCAGGGCTCCGCCAGCCTCTAACCGCTGGACGTAGACATTAGGGGAGGGGGAGGTCGGCGCGGTAACCATGATGTTTCGGGACGCTGTATCTACTTCTATTGTAAAGGGTAAGCGCCGCCCGCCACGTCGAGGGCAAAGCGGCGGGCGGGCAAGGCAATCAGATCGCGAGCCGCGGTTTCTTCGGAGGATGAAGCAGGAGCAATCGATTCAATTTGCCCCGTCAGCAGGTAGCCCACCTCCGGCTCAGTCCAGCGCAGCATCCAGTCTGGCCGGAGGCCAAAGGCCAGCACCAAAACGACCAAAGCGATCGCCGGCATCCGCTCCCCCCAGGTCACCCGTTCCAGATTCGATAGCAGGGGGGTCAACCGGCCAAAGAACACCCGGTTGACCATCAGCAAAAAGTAGACGGCGGTGAGGCCCGTGCCCACCATACACAGTAGCGTCTCTACAGGGAAGATGGGGAAGCTGCCGCGGAACACGAGGAACTCGGCGATGAAGCCCACCATGCCAGGAATGCCGGAGCTGGCCATCACCCCCAAAATCATTAGGCTACCCACCACCGGCAGCCCCCGCTCTGGGTTGAGGAGGCCCTGCAGCTTGTTGACATCTCGGGTCCCCGTCTTTTGATACACCACCCCCACCAGTAAAAACAGCAGGGCGGAGATCAGGCCGTGGCTCACCATCTGAAATACCGCGGCCACGACGCTCAAAGGAGTGGTCGCGGCGGTCCCCAGCAGGATAAAGCCCATATGGGCGATGGAGGAGTAGGCCACCACCTTTTTCATGTCGGTTTGGGCAATGGCGCAGGAGGCTCCATACAGGGCGCTCACCGCGGCCCATGCCGCTAGCCAGGGGGCGATCGTCAGCCAAGCGTCAAAAAATAGCCCCAGCCCAAACCGCAGCAGCCCGTAGGTACCAAGCTTGAGCAGCACCCCCGCTAGCAGCACTGAGATCGGGGTCGAGGCCTCCACATGGGCGTCCGGGAGCCAGGTATGCAGCGGGAAAAACGGAATTTTGATGGCAAACCCAATCAGGACGCTAACGAGCAGTAAAATTTGCGCCCCTAGCCCCACGGAGGGGGACAGCGATCGCAGCAGGCTGTAGTTGAAGCTGTCTGCCCCGGTTAGCCAGGCCAACCCCAAAAAGCTGATCAGCACAAATACCCCCGACAGGGCAGTGTAGATCAAGAACTTGGTGGCGGCATAGCCCCGATTGGCCCCGCCCCAAATGGCGATTAAGAAGTAAAGGGGCAAGATTTCCAGTTCGTAGAACAGGAAGAATAGCAGCACATCTTGGGCCAAAAACGCCCCTACCACCCCTAGGTTGAGCAGCAAAATCATTACGTAGTAGAGCCGGGGGCGGGCGATCTGGCGATCGCTGCTGACGATGGCAATCACCGTCAAAAAACTGTTGAGCACCACCAGCGGCAGAGAAAGACCGTCTAGGCCGAGCTGGTACCCTAAACCGATGCTGCTGATCCAGGCAATGTTTTCTGAGAACTGCAGACCCGGCACTAGCTCAAACTGCGTGCAGAGGAAGAAGGACCACAGCAGCGCTGCCACGCTGACAACCA
The DNA here is from genome assembly GCA_039814955.1 of Cyanobacteria bacterium P01_A01_bin.135. Classification (GTDB taxonomy): domain Bacteria; phylum Cyanobacteriota; class Cyanobacteriia; order CAKZMO01; family CAKZMO01; genus JBCCAG01. The sequence goes on along the minus strand of JBCCAG010000829.1, from coordinate 176 downwards.
GAGCAATCTGGCGAAAGGGCTGCTCTCCCTTGGGCCACAGGCAAAGCACTAGGGTTCCCACTAGCGGTAGGCCGATCAGTACGCTCAGCATTAGTGCAGTTCTCCCAAGTTCTTACGTTCCCAAGTTCTTGTTCCCTTACCAAGCATTAGGCTGCCATAGCGCTACGGCAGGGGGC
>JBCCAG010000010.1:0-17543 GCA_039814955.1 Cyanobacteria bacterium P01_A01_bin.135 | reverse complement strand
GGTCTGTAGCTCCCGCTGTAGCTGCTGATGGGTAATGGCCTGGTGCAGGGCGATCGCCACCTGCGTCGACAACTGCCGCAGCAGCAGCACATCTCGGGGCGTCCAGACGTGGGGGCGATCGCGATGGCTGGCAACAATCAGCCCCCAAAGCTCACCTTGAATGACGATCGGGGCCATCAGCTTTGCCCGGATGTCAAAGCCCGTCAGCATCTCCTGATGGCAGAGGCTGATCGCCGCGTCATAGACATCGTTGATCGCTCGAATCTTGCCGCTGCGATAGGGCTCAATCCACTCCGGCGATACGCAGGGGTCCTGAACCTCTTGGTGGAGGACAGAGCGGTGGCCGGCGTCTAGGGCCTCCGCCACTACCGTGCCGCTGAAGTCTGGCCGCAGCTGATAGACAATCACTCGGGAGCAGTCCAGTAGCGATCGCACCCCTTCAACCGCGTAGTTGAGCACATGCTGCGTCTCCAAAGATGAGCGGACCTGGTCGGCCACAGCAGACAGCAGGTGCTCCCGATCTATAGACGGCTGGGGCTGGGGGGCCGTAGCGGCTTGGTGGTCCAAGCTGGTAACCACCTGGATTGCTGTCTCTACCGCATCGCGGCTAACTACCCCAACGGGAGCTCCCTGATCGCTGAGAACGGGGATATAGGCCTCTTTAAAGGTTCGCAGGTGGTTCAATACGGTCGAAAGACCTGACAGTTCGTCTAAATCGCTCTCCTGGAGACCCTCCACCGTATCGGCCACGGCCTGGCCTACGGTTACCTCATCTAAGCAATCGCCCTGGGCAATCAGCTGTAAAACGGTTTGCGCGGACAGTAGCCCGACGCAGCGCTGATCTTCTACCACTAACGCACAGGCAGAGCGAATCTGACCATCCTGACCATCACCCGCCAGGTCAGGACGCTGCATCTGAGCGATCGCCTCTGCCACCGTTGCGCCTGGCGAAACCGTCAGCAGATCGCGAACAATCAGAGACTGGAGCTTGAACGGGCTAGAGTCAACGCTGGGGAGCATATACGATTGGGATACTGACAACAGTAGGTTCCGGAGATATGCCTGAGGGTAGACGGTAATTCAGCCTGAGATGAAAAAGGGGCGTCTTTGAAAGCGCAGTTTAACCAGAATAGTGGATTGGTTCCGCCCTCCGAAGCGCTCATACCCAGAAGCGCCCATACCCAAACTACTGCAACTTTAGACGTTGCTGTACTGCTGCCCCCTTAGCACCTATGGCAAACCTTCCGGCACGGCGACTCCCTGGCCGCGCCACTGACTGGGCTAGTAAAGGGGGTGGAACTCAGTCTTCGGTAGATGCGCCTGCAGCATGGACGACTTGCCGCAGTTGCAGAGGTATCGGCACAGCTGGACCCGGCAGTTAGGCCCGGTGTAATACCTCGTAAACAATTATAGTCTCAATGCTAGGCTCGAATGGCTAAGCCATCCGGCTCCACCATAATTTTGCTTGCCATCCAGGCTTTCAGTAGCCCGCGATTTATTAAGCGCAAAGCGTTGAGGGCAAAGGCCCTCGCCAAAGACGAACGCCAGAGCGTTGGCGTAGCCTTCCCGAAGGGATTAACGCGGGCGGTGTGGCACAATCATGCTGAGAATTGCTGCGAATTTACGCCGGGGGTAGCGATCGCTAATCAAAGTTAGGTAGAATCGAAACACTGTCCAAATTTTTTCCAGATCGTTAGGAGTATTTCATCAATGGCGAAAAAGGCCATGGTTGAGCGCGACAAAAAGCGCAAGCGCTTAGTTGACAAGTACGCAGAAAAGCGCCAGGCGCTCAAAGCGCAGTTTGAAAATGCCACCTCGCAGCAAGAGAGGCTTGCTATTCACCGCCAGATTCAGCAGCTGCCCCGCAACAGCGCCCCTAGCCGTCGCCGCAACCGCTGCTGGCTGACGGGTCGTCCTCGCGGCGTGTACCGGGACTTTGGCCTTTGCCGCAACGCTCTGCGGGAGATGGCCCATGAAGGGCTGCTGCCCGGCGTCGTCAAGTCTAGCTGGTAAGCGATTATGGTGGGGCAGCAGCCAGGGCATCGCTGACGGCCCATGCCCCTGACCAAAAACCCCTGACAAGCCCTGAGCAAGCAAAGCCTATTGACCGCAGCAGCGCTCAACTCCGAGGCTATCTAGCAGCAGGTCGCTGACGGCGTTGGCGACCGCGAACTCGCTAAAGAAGCTCTTCGAGAAATCAAACGCTTGCATCTCGGTGACGATAGCCAGCACCAAGGCTCCCACGTCTGTTTCCCCTTCAATCCGCTGGCGCACGAACACTTGGGTAGCCCGCTGGGCGATCGCCTGATTAACGGGCTCCGCGATGAATTCGCTGTCGAGCCACTGACGCAGGTTGCCCTCCAGCCATTCGCCCTCTTGCTGAGGATGGGTTGCAAGCGGTAGCTTTGGAGACTGAGGTTGGCTCATGGGCACGCTCTAACGTCATAATGACATGTTGCCACAGTTTGCGGCTTCGCTCTATCGGCTGCAGGTATAGATTGCTGAACCCGCTAGGCAAGAGATCGACGCTTGTCCGTAGAGAAGGCTACTTCTCTACCCGCTGCCCCGTGGGTTCGTCCCCTTGGTTAATCTGCCGCTTTAATCCGCCCTGTGTTTGATATTCCTGCCATCATCGCCCAGTATGCCCAGGGATATTTCCTGATGGCCGACGACGAGGGGGACGAGCTGCACTGGTACGAAAGCCGGGAGCGGGCCTTAATTCCGCTAGATCACCGCTTTCGCTATCCTCGCTCTCTGCGCCGCCCCCTCAACCAAGGTCGATTTCAAGTGACGGTGAATCAGGCCTTCGACCAGGTGGTGCAGGGCTGCGCCGACCGGGAAACCACCTGGATATCGCCGACCTTACAGCAGCTCTATTGTGCCCTCAATCAAGCGAGCTGGGCCCACAGCTTCGAAACCTGGCAGGACGGGGAGCTAGCCGGGGGGATCTTGGGCATTGCCATCGGCGGGGCGTTTATCGGCGAGTCCATGTTCTACCGCATCCCCGAAGGCTCTAAAGTGGCGATGGTTAAGCTGGTGGAGCGGCTGCGATCGCGGCAGTTTCTCCTGTTCGATGCCCAGATGAACAACCCTCACCTAGAGCGCTTTGGGGCATATATTGTCTCTGGACAGACCTATGGGCCGCTCCTAAATGCCGCCATCCGCCGCCCCTGCCAATTTGTTGACTAAGTTAGCCAACTTGGTGGCCAAAGCGATCAGTGCCCCGTGCGATCGCCCCCCTTAGCGCAGGGCGTGACGACGCACTGCAAACAGGCTACCCATGAGCCCCACAGAGGTGCCCAGCCCCAGGAGAATGAGCGGCAGCACCAGAGGATGGTGACTAGGGCCGTCCTGGGTGAGGTATTGAACAAACGTCGGCTGGCGCACCAGGATCTGCTGAACCGACTGCTTGATCCCCATCAGCCCCCCCCAGGCCAACAGAGCCCCAGCACATCCAAAGGCAATGCCCTGCAAAATGAAGGGAAAATAGATCCAGGTTGCGGTAGCCCCCACTAGCTGCATCACCTCGATCTCCTGACGCCGCGCCATCACAATCAGGCGAATTGTGGTAGTGATTACCGCGATCGCTGTCACGGTCAGTAGAGCAATGGTGACAATGCTAATCAGACTGAGGCCGTCGTTCAGCTCGCTGATACGGCGCACCGCTTCATCCACGTACTGCACCGCATCCACCCCATCCACCGCAGCGATTTTATCGGCCAGTCCCGGTACTGCCTCAGAGCTAGCGGCCTTCACTTTCAGCTCGTCCACTAGAGGATTGCCGCTAAGCTGCTGCGTTGCCCCCGTGATGTCGGAGAGCCCCATCGCTTCTAGCAGCGCCGTCCAGGCCTCCTCTCGGGATACTAGGGTGACCCCCGTGACATCAGGAAGCGCCGTTACCGCCGGCTCCACCTCGCTGCCGTTAATGCTGGGGTCGAGGTAAACCGAGATCTCAAGCTGGCTGCCAAACTGGTTCAGCAGCCGTTCGAACTGCCAGGAGGCCTGCAAGGTCAGGCCAAAGAGAAATAGGAGCACCGTCACCGTACTGACAGCAGCCCAGTTCATCCAGCCGCCCCGCTGCAGCCCCAGGGCCGTTTCCCGCAGGAGATAATCTAGCTTAGTGATAAATTTCAGCATCGCTATTCATCTAACGGGCTCAGTAATAATCAACTAAAATAGAATCTGGGCAATCGACGAACAGCTAGAGTAAAAGCACCTTAAAGGGCTATCCTCTAGCGGTTATCCGCTGTTTCTGGCTGCTACCTTAGCACAGGGCTTCACCCCCTGCACCACTGCCCAAACTGCACTCAACCTTAGACCACCCCCTGAGTCGGCGTCAGCCCAGGCTAACCAGACTTCGATATCGGCATAATTCCTATGGCTCCCCAATCCGAACTGTTAGTTGAAAAGAAAAAGCTAGCCAAGTCCCCGCTGCAGCTTCACTATTTGGGCGATCGCGTCCTGCGTCAGCCCGCTAAACGGGTGACTAAGATTGACAACGATACGCGCCAGTTCGTCAAGCAGATGCTGCAGACCATGTACAGCGAAGATGGCATTGGCTTAGCAGCGCCTCAAGTTGGGGTTCACAAACAGATTTTGGTCGTGGATGAGGACCCAGAAGATGCGACAACGCCGCCCCTCGTGCTCATCAACCCTGTTATTAAAGGGTCAGGGCAGCAGCTCTGCGTATTTAAGGAAGGCTGCTTGAGCGTCCCCAACGTATATCTTGACGTCACCCGACCTAAGATGGTCGAGGTCGCCTATAAAGACGAGAATGGACGTCCGCAGCGGCGGCGGGTAGATGAGATGCTCTCCCGAGTGATTCAGCACGAGATGGACCACCTGAACGGGGTAATGTTTGTGGACCGGGTGGACAACGCCCTGATGTTGGCCCAGGAGCTCGACAAACACGGCTTCTCGGCCCAATCTGTCCAGGCTATTCGCTAGGCGCTACTTGGAAAGAGTTTTTTCGGCTTTCGAAAGTCGGTCTTTTCCCTTATGGATAGCTGACCGCGGTAAAATTTAGGCGATATTGATTGGTGAGTGGTATGTTAACTCCTAAAAGTGGGCTGTTTTTAGCCTGCTCTTGCGTGGCGGGAATTGCGTCGGTAGGATCCGTGTTCGAGCTTTCCTCGGGGGTACCCCAGCTTGGCAGCACGGTAACTAGCGTCATCCTAGCCCTCAGTATTCCTTTGACAGCGCTATTCTTTTGGGCAGCGGTTCAAGATGCCCGGGCTAATCTGTAGGCCCAGCCTTAGGCGGGGCAATAAGCTGAGCGACACATTGGGCGTCGTACGGGATGTAATGCTGGGCGCGACGACATAGCTGCGGGAAATCGGGGTATGCCATCATAGATTAGACCTTGACGCCGACTGGCCTAGAGCCGCGTCGAGGCGCTTGGCCTACTGTTGATGTCACCTATGCCACAGGGTATGAGACCATCCCAATCACCCGCCGCCGTGCTGCGGCAAGTGTCCTCTGGCGGCATCGCTAGTCTTGAATTTTATCCGCTACCCTACGGGGGGGAAGTGAGGATTGGCCGGGATCCCACCTGCCAAATTGTTCTAGATACCCGCGTCCACACCGGCGTCTCCCGCCACCACGCCTGCATTATTGCCCACAGCGACCCTTCCGGTAGCTCAACCTGGCAGATCGATGACCTAGGGAGTTCCAACGGCACCTATGTCAATGGACTGCGGCTAGAAGCCCCCCATTGCCTGCACGAAGGCGATCGCATCAGCTTAGGCCGGCAAGGGCCGCAATTCATCTTCGAGCTGCTGACCCCTGCCGACTTGGGCACCCACTTACCGGCCCCGGTGGATCTGGCGGGCACCCACTCCGATTCACCGCAGGCGACAACAGGCCAGGCGGCGAGTCACGTCACCTTGAGCCAGCTTTTCCCGATCATTTCCACGGGGCACGATCTGCCGCACAAAGCCTATTTGGGTCCCGGCATCATTACGGTGCTGTTTGTGGTCTCCATGTTCATCGCCGTGGGCAACCCCGACTGGTTCAACGGCATCTTAGCGGTCTACATCTCGGGATTTGCCTACTACTTCGTCTATCAGCTGTGCGGCAAGCCCAAGCCTCTGTGGTGCTTACTCGGCTCAGCGATAACCACGGCGCTGCTGCTCACCAGCCCTGTGCTGCCGCTGTTCATCACAGTATTTCGAGATATCTTACCGGGGCAGATTCCCGCCGACCCCACCGATATTTCTATATGGCGGCTGCTGATGCAGATGTTTTTCGGCGCTGGGCTGATGGAAGAACTGCTTAAGGCGCTGCCGGTGCTGCTGATTGCCTGGTTGGGCCAGCTGCTACCTCGCTGGCGAGCCTTGGGCGTCGTGGAGCCCCTGGATGGAATTTTGCTGGGGACGGCGTCGGCGGTGGGCTTCACGCTAATGGAAACCTTGAGGCAGTACGTTCCCGGAATTGTCGGGGATGTGACGCTGCAGGCGCGGGCCAGTGAGCTTGAGCCGGGGCTGCTGGGGCTGCAGATTTTGATTCCCCGAATCTTGGGCTCGGTGTCGGGGCATATGGCCTACAGCGGCTACCTAGGCTACTTCATCGGGTTGAGCGTTCTCAAACCGAAGCAGCGCTGGCAAACTCTAGCGGTGGGCTATCTGTCGGCGTCGCTGCTGCATGCCCTGTGGAACACCACAGGATTCATCAACCCGGCAGTTCTGGCATTGGTGGGGGCGTTGTCCTATGCCTTTTTGACGGCGGCCATTCTCAAAGCTCGGGCCATTTCGCCGACGCGATCGCAAAATTTTGCTACTCAGTTTATGCGTCGCCCTTAACGGGTTTCACGAGGCGTACCGTGGTGGGGGAGGCGCGTCAGAATGTAGTGGGAAAGCTCCAGCCCAAGGCGGGCGCGCTCAACGGGAACTAGGTCGGACCACTGGGCGGCGCGGACGGAGGAACGAATACCGTTTAGGGAAATAGGGTCCTGGCGATCGCGCATGGCGGTGGCGTAGGGGCGGGCCATGATCAGCAGGTCGTCTCGCTCAAGCTGGGGGACGAGGCTCTGGACGCATTGGACCAGCTGCTCGCCCAAGGGTTGGCCGGTGGCTAGCACTTGCTTGGCGCTAGTTAGCAGACGATTCAGCAGCTCTTGCGGCAGGCGGTCGCCTAAGCCTTGGGCAATCTCTTTCATCAGGGAAGATGCCGGCGCATCGATTTCATTCCAAGCTTGGTCTAAAAGGGTGAAAAACTCTGTTTCGCGCAGGTCTTCGGAGCTGTCGGCTTTCCCGTCAACTTCCGCCAGCCAGCGCCGCTCTAGCCAATCTAAGTAGGCCTCGCTGCCCGGTGCACTCGGCTCCCAACAGTAGCCCTCATCCGCCGCGAGTAGATGCTGAACAAACTCGAGCTCAACGCGCTCTGGCTGCGATTTCTCGCTAGAGCTAGAATTTAGTGGCGGCTGGGTACAGTCATGCATGGAATTGGGGTCTCCTGATTGTTTAGACACGAGTCATTTGAGGTAGGGTCACTTGAAACACTGGTTACTTAAAACACATGGGGCTTAGCCTAATCCATTAAACTTGGAAGTTGCTGTACACCCACAGGGGGTTATACCAAGTAGGGCTTTAGAAATAAGGCTTTAGACCTTTGGCAGAGCTTAAATTGGGTCTCCCGCCTGTGCCCCGCCACACTGTGCCTTAAGGACATAGCTAGCTACAGACTTGTCGCCTATCGTTCCGTAAATAGAGTGACAGATTTTTCTTAGGCCCCTTCCCCGTCCACAATAAATTCAAGCAGTTGATTTTGGTCGCTGCCGAATTTGACCTGCATGTTAGGGGCTAGGGGAACCTCCTGGTTGCGGACACAGCGCCATCCGTCTTTGTGATGAATGAAGGTGCCAAATCGGGAAAAATCCTTTAGGTAGTATGACGATGTCTGAACTGGCCCCGTAAGCGCCGATCGATAGAAAATTTCCGCGTGGCGCCTAGATACCCCAGGTCCCCGAATCACCAGATCATTGCCGCTGTCTTTGCCAACCCGCAGCATGCCACCCTGAATAGGCCAGTACTCAGCCGGGGAGGTCAAGGTCCGTAGCGCTGCTGTGGGAGTCGTTTGGTTGATCCAGGTCGCTGGGGCGTTAGGAATTTCGGTTCCATCTTCCTGAATTGGGCTGATCTGAAGAAGCTGGCCGTCAAATTCGGGATGCATATACAGCACCGGTAAGGTCCAGGCTGGCTGATTAAACTTATACAGGGTCAGCAGGCGCTGCCTGGCCTCAGCAACGGCACGCTCAATGCTTCCGTGGCTGGCCAGGGCTTCACTAAAGGCTTGAATAAAGCTTGTGGCCTCCCCATCGGCGATCGCATCTCGCATTGCCAGCACCGCCGGCACTCCCTGACAGATCAGCACCTCGGCCAAACTACTGCGGGGAATCGCCCGTCCATCAGGGCTCCGGTCCGCCTGCGCCCCCCAGCAGGCGTTAAATACCGCCAGTTTCACCTGACGATGGGTCAGGGCCTGGGCGAGCTCCATGCCGTTGAGTTCAGCGCCCGGCCCCAAAAACAATCGCCCGCCGTCAGGGCCAGGTACCCCATGACCTGAATAGATAAACAGGTTGTATGGGGCCTCATCGAGGTGGGCCATTAGCTCGGCAGGCGTGGGCTGAATTAAGCAAGTGACCCGATGGTTTGAGGCCCCTGCGCTCCCCTGGAGGGCCTGCAGCAGGACCTGGCGCTCCTGACTGAGGTCTAGCTTAGCGGCGATCGCGTGCTCTAGGTGCGGCTGCCCCTCGACTAAGAGCGTCTGCAGCTCGGTGCTCTGCCGCAGCGGGGGTAGCGGCTCCACTTCGCTGATGCTGCGACTAAACCGCAGCTCCGCCCCAAGGGAAATCGCCCGCTGCCCAGCACTGGCCTGCATAATCTCCCAGGGCAGCGGCAGCAAGCTAGGATCGCGGACCTCTAACCGCAGCCGCAGCGATCGCTGTTGCCCGAGGGCAATTCCCTGACTCATATTGAGGCTGGTGCCAATAGCATCCTCAAATAGCCAGTGCCAGAGCCGCATGCCCAACTGCTGCATCAGGCGAGTGCTGAGGCTGGTGGGCTGCCCTGGCGCAGGAGGCCCCAAATCAAAGCGCGGCTGACCGCCCTCCGGCAGCGGTGGCGGAGTGCGGGAGAACATCGTCTGCCACAGGTGCCAGAGGTGGGACAGCTCATTCGGCCAAGCCCGCTCGTGCAACATGTATCCACCAGCGTAGGGAGCATTCAGGACCCAGGCCACATAGCGACGCGCTTGGCCCTCGCTGAGCTGGTTGACGGCTAAGCTAAGGCAGGGCAAGTCAGTCATAGGAACGGGCGATAGCGGCAACTTAGCTGGGTCAAGCTGGAGTGGGTGGCCCGCTGGCCCCCTTTCGTCAGGCTATCTGCGCGGGCTGCGGTCTCGGTTCAGTGCTATTAGTCTAGCCTGCGATCGCGGCTCCTGTAGCTGTGGTATGGCAATCCTACGTGATTTTTGAGGGAGGGAACGAGCGAAAAAGGGCAGCGCCAAATGACGACATCGGCTATACCTTCGCCCTGACAGCCCGCAGTGCCACGCTACTGGGGCACAGTGGCCGGGGTACTGGGCTCAGCAGGAGGGGCCGGCGCAGTCGGGGCATCGGCCACCGAGCAGCCCCCATCGCCGCTGGGGATACGGCCTAGGGCCCTCAAGCTAGACTCCAGCACCCAGGCGCTTTGGCCAGGCGGCAGCGGCAGCCCCGCGGGCGCAGAGGGCGCATCCCCACCCTGACAAACCTCAATTTCCACCCACAAAACGGCCTGAGAGAACTCAGAGCGCCCCAGAACCTGCGCCGTTGCCCCCGGAAACAAGTAGCCAATCGGGTCCGGCAGGGTGGCTGCCTGTGGTGGGGGCGGCACCGCCCCGTCGGCGGTACCGAGCTGAGGCGGCTGCCCCGCATCACCAAGCCCCTCTGAATTGACGGACGTATTGGCCGTATTGATCGGCTCCGCATAGGCCGGTAGCGGCGACGCCTCTCCCCCAGGCAAGGGGCCAATCTGCAGCACCACGCCGGTGGAAAGGGGAATGCGATCGCTCACCCCATCCGTTCTAGCGGGGTCTACTGGCCCGCCCCCCGCGCTATCAGGACTTTGCTGCCGGACCGGGGAGGCAATACGGCTAAGGCGACTGCCTAGCCCCGGAACAAAGGCATAGGCCAGCAGACCGCTAACCCCCAACAGCAGGATAATTCCCACAATCAGCGGCGCGATGCCAGCGGGTCGGCGTAGGTCAACGTTCAGCTTCAGCGGCGCCGCCGAGGCGGCAGGTTCCCCAGCTAAGGGCACTTCGGTATCCTGTAGGGCTGCGGGCGCGGCGGATAGCACCTCACTACCGACCTGGAGCCGCGTCGACTGGGAGGCCTGCGGGCGATCTGAGGATGCTTTATGGGGCGGAACCAGGCTTAAAGCCTTTGCTGCTGCCGCCGCCGGAGGGGCGACCTGCCAGTGCAGCAGCCCGATGGTGACATTGTCGTAGCCGTTTTGCGTATTGGCCATGTCAATCAGCGCCTGCCGGGCGGTGGCGAGGTCAGTCTCACCCGACAAAACCGGCAGCAAAATTTGTGGCCAGAAAATCTCCACCAGGTCGTTGTCACTGAGCCCATCAGAGCACAGCAGCAGCAGCCCCACATCGTCTAAAATTAGGCGCTGCACCGTCGGGTAGAGAGAGCTGGACCTGGCCATACCCAAAGCCTGCACCAAAGACCCCGCCCCAGGGCGAAGCACCGCATCAGCGTGGGTACTATAGCCCAGACGCACCTCCCGGGAGGCAACGTCGTCGTCTAAGGTGATCTGGTGGCATCCCCAGCGGGTAATCCAATAAGCGCGGCTATCGCCGACGTGGCTGATGTAACAGTCGTAGTCGTCCACCAGGGCCATTACCACCGTGGTTCCCATTCGCTGGCGATCGCGGCGCTGCTCGCTGTCGTTGCGGCCGCTGATTAGGTCATTGGCATCTAAAAGGGCGGCTGAGAGCTGCTGAAAGATCTTTAGGGGCCCACCCCGATGAATATCGGGCTGGTCGATCAGGTGGTCGCAGATGGAGTGAATCGCTAACTGGGACGCCACATCCCCTCCCTGGTGGCCGCCAATTCCGTCGCAGACGATTACCACGGGATCATCGGCCTCCTCATCAGTAGCCTTAGGTGACGCTGGGCCACTCTGCGGGCCACCGTGATGATAGGTCTCTAGGGTGGCGCTGGCCGGGAAGCAGGCGTCCTCATTCCGGTTGCGGCTGGGGCCCTGGTCGGTTTGGGTGGTTAGCTGAATGGTTTGGGAGCGGGCGGGGGCTAGCTGGGCGATCGCCCCATCGATGGCGTTGACCACCTGCTCGGGGCGATCCAGCTTGCCCTCAATCATCTGCTGACACAGCGCCGCCAAAAAGTCGCCGTCGGGCTCTGGGGCAATCCAGCCCTGCCAAATCTGTCCTAGCTGGGCCAGGGTCGGTTCCGAGGTGTGGCTGTGCTGGTCGTTGGGGCAAAGGGCCTGCAGACGAACCAGTGGCCCTTCTCCCCGCAGGAGGTCTGGTGACAGTAGGGTTGCCGTTACCCGATGGTGGCTGAAGGGCTGCCACAGTTGGGCCATCTGCCAAAGCCAGTTGAGCCGTCGCCAGCCTGAGGCGTTACTCCACAGGTCACTGAGGCAGGGTAGGAGGCGGGGCTTACCGTCCGCTACAGGATCGGCGCTGGGGTGGCTACGGGGAGACTGCTTACTGGGAGCATCGGCAGAGGCCGTGTAGATGCTGGGGCGATAGATGGCCGCATCGTAAAGCAGCAGCAGGCGATCGCCGGAGACCTTACCGTAGGCGACCCAATCGTAGACCTGGGGAACATGGAGGCGATACTGAATTAGGCGCAGGTAGGGCTGGGCCTCCACTGGCAAGGTGGCCACCGCCGCCGTAGCACCGGGCTGCAGGTCAAGAAAGATGCCGTTACCCACATGGCGGTAGCGATCGCCCACCACCACATCAGGCTTAAGTCGCCGCGCTGCATCGACGCCCCACAAGTAGCGTTTGGGCAGGGGAACCTGGCACTGAGTGCAAAAACGATTGCTTTCAGCGTTAGCGGTTTGACAGTTGGGGTTGGGGCATTGGAGCATGCAAACCTGCTGGGGCTACCACCACTTTAGTAAATCGTTTTGCCAACAGTACACCCTTGGCGCCCTGACCAACAGCTCACCGTGGCCTGCTTAGCAAACTGTAGCCTGCTAAGCAAGCTATGGCCTGCTTAGCAAACTGTGCAGCCCTACACTGAGATGTCGGAGTCTGTCCTTGGGAGCCCAAAGCTGTAGTTTTGAACGCGAGCATCTAAGTTGTATGTTACCTCGCCCGATTGGAGAAGCGATCGCACAAAATGCTCCAGATCTGAGCCAATGCAGCGCAGATTGTAGTCTGTCAGCTCTGCGCCAGCAAAGCTATCCACCAGTTCATCGAACTTGCGGTACACCGACTGCAGGGCGTCGTCGTTCCAGTTGAGCTCGTTGTCTGGGTCGACATCTAGGGTGAGCTTGTCAGGGCTAGCAGCCATTTCGCCATCGACGATCTCAGCGCTAAAGATGCGAACGTGGCGAGTTGTGGATTTGAGCAGCATGGGAGTTTCTTGAATGGCGAAAAGTGGAGCGGAAACCTAGGGGTCACAGAAACGGTTTCCTCTCGACTAGGATATAGCAAATAGCCTGGGTAGCGGTCGGAGGGCAAATTGACGACACCAGAAAAGGCAAAAGACGCATTGGACCTGCCTGCGCCACCCCCAGCGCCTATTCAGCGGCCTCAGCGCTCCTGGCTACAGCGGCTGGCACTCATGGGTCAGGGGGGAGCTGTGCTGCTACTACTGCTGGCGGGGGCGGGGCTTTGGCGAGTTGGGGCGGGCTTTGGCGATCGCCTATTGGATCTATTTGCCATTGAGTCAGCCGAGCCGGTGGTTGATTCTCGGGCGCTGGTGATTAGCCAAATCCAAGGGGCAAGCGAGCTGACCACGGCAATTTACACCATGGAGGCGGTGGTGCCCACTAGCCGCGATCGCGTCATCGGTGATTTTGTGGTAGGCCGAACGGAGCTGCTCTACATCGCCCATGGGGAAGTGCGGGCCGGGGTGGACCTCAGCGCCCTTGACCCCTCCCGGGTAACGGTCACGGAGGATACCTTGACCCTTCAACTACCGCCGCCGCAGATTCTAGACCACAAAATTGACGTGAGCCGCTCCAGAGTTTTCAGCTACCGGCGTGGTCTCTTGGGTCCCGATGCAGCGGTGGAGCTCCAGTCCCTAGCGCAGCAGGAGACTCTCAACCGAATTGTGGCTGCCGCCTGCGAGAACGGGGTGCTGCAGCAGGCCAGCGACCGGGCTGTTGTCGCAGTTACCCAATTGCTGACCACCGCCGGGTATGATAGCCCCGTTGTCCAGATCCAGCCCGCCGAGGCCGGGGGCTGCGCCATTGCGCCAGCATCCCCAGCGCCCCCACCGCAGGAGGTTTTACCGCCTCCCAGCCCGGCTTTGCCACCCGGCTAGTTGGCTTTAAGTTAGGAGTATCCCCAAGTGCCGTTACGCCGCAGCGCTGCCCCCTCTCTAGGAGACCAGCCCGATTCGCATTTCTACTACTTTGCCTATGGGTCCTGCATGTGCCCGGTGGATCTGAAGCGATCGCTAAAAGAATCAACCCACCCCTACGTGGTAGGTCCGGCGGTGCTGCGGGGGTATCGCCTGGGCTTTTTTCGACGATCGCGGCGGCGCAACTGTGGGGTGCTGGACGTGGTACCTGACACCACAGCGACGGTGGAGGGCGTGCTCTACCGACTGCCCTGGCGGCTGAGCGCCGACCTAGACGCGCGGGAAGAGGGCTATGGCCACGCCCTCATAACGGTTACCCATGGGAGTGAGGCGATCGCCAACGTGCGCACCTACACCGTGCTAGAAAAGCACAGCCAGGAACTCGCCCCCAACGACTGGTACTTCACCGTCGTCATGCGGGGGGCAACGACCTGCGGCCTGTCTGAAGACTACTGCTGGCGGCTATTTCACCACATGCACCAACTGCAGACGGCCGCCCAAGGACTACCGCCCCACCAGGGAGACGCTCTAGTGGCGGTCAGTTGAGACCTTAACGGCGGTCAGCTAAGCGAAGCGCGATCGCCATCGTCGGTGACGCCGGCCTCGCCTTCATCAATAGCCCCGTCCGCCTCGCCCGCACCCTCCTCACCAGCTAGGTTGTGTACCTGCTGCCAGTTGACGTTGCCCTGGGAATCCAGCTGCACCTGAATGGCCTCTAGCTGACGCAGGTCGTCCTCAAGGGGGATGGCCTCGCTGAGCTGGCAGTCAAAGCTGTCTCCAGGCTGATTCACTCGGTAAATGCCGCCGCAGTCGATGTCGCTAAGGCTCCCCGTCTCGCTGCGAATTTCGTTGCGGAAGTAGGCCTCAAGGTCGCTCAGGTTGAGCACCCGCTGGGAGCTAGAAATCTCCCAGTTTACCGTCCCGGCTTCGTCTTCCTGCTGCACGTCGATGGCAAAGGCCCCTTCCGGCAACTCTCCCCAGCATTGAAACGACTCTCCATCGGCCAGGGGAATGCCCTCCGGGCAGTCGACTGCCTCCACCGGCAGGCTAGTGGGCTCAAGCTCTTGGTGAATGCTGTCAGCAACGGCGTCACTGTCCAGCTTGGGTTGACAGGCGCTGAGCAGTAGCGCCGCGCCGCCGGCCATCAACGGTAGGGCCGAGGGTCGAGGCGGCTGCCGCCTGCCAATGGTGAGCCTTATCTGGGGTTGGGTCTGCCCCTGGTGATCCATAGTCTTAACGATGCGGCGTAGGGTCGTACTTTACGGTACCGGCTCTAGGTAAAGTAGGGGTTAAGCGCAGCCATAGCCCTATGACCTCCCTAGCTCCGCAGTTTAGGCCCGCAACCCGCGCCGATATTTCGGTGCTTTTAGCCATGGTGGCGGCCTTTTACCAGGAATCCCAATACCCTTTTCGGCAAGAAGACGTGAGGCGATCGCTGGCTCTGCTGCTAGCCTCCCCGACTCTAGGGCAAGTGTGGCTGATTTTGGGAGGGGCAGATAGGGTAGCAGGGTACGCAGTGCTGACCTTCAGCTTTAGCCTAGAGTATGGCGGTAGGGACGCCATCATTGATGAGCTCTACCTACAGCCCGAGGCGCGGGGTCAAGGGCTGGGGACAGCGGCGATCGCCCACTTAGAGAAAATTTGCTGTCAGCAGGGGATTAAGGCACTACATTTGGAGGCGGAGCGCAGCAACCCGGCGGCGCGGCTCTATCGGCGGTTGGGGTTTGAGGCCCACGATCGAGATTTTATGACGCGGTTTCTAAATGAGTAGGAAGTTCTGATTTACGGCTTTGTAATTAGGTAGGGTAGATGGTTCAACTCAATCGCAATGTACTGGCCGTAGAGGAGTTTATCGCAGCGTATGGCGATCGCGATGAGTATGAGCTGATTGATGGGGAGTTGATCAATTTGGAACCCACTGGTCTCCATGAGCAGGTGATTGCTTTTATTGCACGCAAGCTCAACGTCGAAATCGATCGACTTGCTCTGCCCTACACAATTCCCCATCGCTGCTTGATCCGCACGTCGGACGATACGGCGTTTCGACCTGATTTAATTGTGCTGGATCAAACCCAACTGGTGCATGAGCCACTGTGGCGACAGCAGCCGGTGATTACCTCTAGTATGGCGATCAAGCTGATTGCTGAGGTGGTGAGCACCAACTGGCAGAATGATTATGCCCGTAAGGCGGAGGACTATGCGCTGCTGGGGGTACCGGAATACTGGATCGTAGACTATTTAGGCTTAGGCGGCAGAGACTATATTGGTAGCCCCAAGCAGCCGACGCTGACGGTATGTGAGCTATCGGGGGACTGGTACGAGAAGCGATCGCTTAGGCAGAGCGATATTCTGACTTCGTCGGCGTTTTCGGAGCTGCGGCTGAATATTGAAGCAGTGTTTGCGGCAGGGCAGATTTGAGTTAAGCGTTCCGTGCGTCAGGGATTGCCATGCGCTCATGGCGCTGTGGGATACGCGGGGAGTGAAGGATTTTGTTAGGAGAGCAGAGTATCGATTAATGCTAATTTACTCTAATGGGTGGCTATACCGCTTACAGGGCTGACCGGGTGCTGGGGCTAGGTAGCGCTGGCTTGCATCTACGGGTGGTGATATGGCTACAATTCGGGCAGGGTTGGTGTCTTTGCTGGCGCTGGGGATAGCGGGGCCGGCCTGGGCACAAAGTAGGATTGTGCCGGATGACACGCTTGGGGCAGAGCGATCGCGGGTCACTCAGACTGTTGGCGGCAGGCCCAATGAAGTGATTCGCGGCGGGGCGCGGCGGGGGCAAAACCTGTTCCATAGCTTCGAGGCATTCAACGTCGACGAGGGGCGGGGAGCCTTCTTTTTTAGCCCTGACGGGCTGGAGAATATCTTTAGCCGGGTGACGGGCGGCAGTGTGTCTAATATCTTGGGGACGCTAGGGACGGTCGGAGCCTCAGCGCCGGATTTGTATCTGCTGAACCCGAACGGGATTCTATTTGGGCCAAGCGCAAGTTTAGATGTTCAAGGCTCATTTATCGCGACGACAGCCCGCTATCTGCTGTTCGAAGATGGATTCAGCTTTGATGCGGACGCCCCCAACAGGCCGCCGCTACTCGCGATCAGTGCTCCGGTTGGTCTGGGATTTCAGGCCGCGCCACAGCCAATTATAAATCGCTCTATTGCTGCCAGGCCTGATGGAACGCCTGTTGGGCTTGAAGTGCCGTCGGGCAATACCCTGGCTCTTGCTGGCGGTAACCTGTTCATGACCAATGGAGGGCGCTTGACAGCAGCCGGGGGGCGGGTTGAGCTAGGTGGACTAGGGACGACTGGGGTGGTAGGGCTCTTGGCAAATGAAACCGGCATTGCCCTGAGCTTTCCTGCTGGAGGGCTTAGCACCGTCACTTTACAGGATGAATCTCGAATCAATGTGCGTGGTGGGAGCGGCGAAGTTGTCGTCAATGCAGGTACGTTTACTGTGACCAACGGCTCTGGTCTGGCGCTAGGACCCACGGGAGCAGAGGACGGGGGAATGGCGCTTATTAACGCTGATACTGTCCGGTTTTCGGGGGTCGGCCCCAGTGGATTTGGTTCATTGATATCGAACGTTGCCCTACCAGGTAGTTCGGGCGATGTTGGCGATACCATCATCAATGCGCGCAGGGTATCGTTTGACGGCGATCGCCGGTCGTTGGCCACTTCTCCAGGGCTAGGGCTTGAAACCGGTATTCAGAGCCAAGCGGCTCCTGGGTCGACGGGCGACGCTGGGGATATTGTCATCAACACTGAAACGCTTGAGATTAGCTCCACGGCTGGCATTCGCTCACTTGCGTACAGTGATAGCCAGGGAGCTGCTGGCAGCGTTGCCGTTAATGCTGCCCGGATCGACTTGTCTACGCTGGGCTTCATTGAAGTAGTTGCGTTAAATGATCAGGCACCTGGCTCCGTTGAAATTGATACCAATAGGCTGTCAATTCGAGGGGGCTCGGCAATTGGAAGAACGGGCCGCGCCATC
>JBCCAG010000239.1:0-5748 GCA_039814955.1 Cyanobacteria bacterium P01_A01_bin.135 | reverse complement strand
CGCCCTGAGTGCGCTCGCACCCCACCTGCCAGAGCTATGGCCAGAGGCACTGGAGGTGACAAGGCAAATCAAGCGTGAAGACTACCGCGCCAGCGCCCTGCGTGCGCTCGCACCCCACCTGCCAGAGGCGCTATGGCCAGAGGCACTGGAGGTGACAAGGCAAATCCAAGATGAAGACTACCGCTCCCGCGCCCTGCGTGAGCTCGCACCCCACCTGCCAGAGCTATGGCCAGAGGCACTGGAGGTGACAAGGCAAATCAAGCGTGAAGACTACCGCGCCAGCGCCCTGGATGAGCTCGCACCCCACCTGCCAGAGGCGCTATGGCCAGAGGCACTGGAGGTGACAAGGCAAATCCAATCTGAATACTACCGCTCCCGCGCCCTGCGTGCGCTCGCACCCCGCCTGCCAGAGCTAGTCCTGCGGGATGCCCTTCTGCTAATCTTTGATTTCAAGGATAAGTATTACTGCACTGCTGCCTGGCAGCAGGTTTTGCCACGGCTGGAAGAGACTCAACCCGATTTCCAGCAGCTCTGCAAAATCCTCGACACATTGACTCACCAGAAACGCGGGCAACTCCTTAGCTTCACATCACTTCTCACCCCCACATTCACTCGGCTGGCCGGTAATCAGGTGCTCAAGGGTGTTTCTGATGCGATGAGGGGCGTTTGCCAGCAATGGCCATAGCTGCCCACCGGCTACAATGCGAGAACTGCCTCAACCCACTGCGATAGGAAACGAACCATGACCTACGTCCTATCCCAACCCCTCACCTTTGAAGCCTTTTTAGCCCAATACGGTGACAACCCCCGCTACGAGCTAGCCGATGGAGAGCTAATCGACATGGAACCCACCGGCCCCCACGAGACCGTCGCGGGCAAGGTCACCAGCAAGCTCAATATCGAGCTAGAGCGCCAAAAGCATCCGTGGTTCATCCCCCGAACCTGCATCATCAGGCCCTTTTCAGACATCGCCACAGCCCGACGCCCCGACGTCATCGTTTTGGATGAAACCGCGCTGGTGAATGAGCCGCTATGGGAGCGTGAGCCCGTCATTACCCTAGGAACCTCAATCAAGCTAATCATTGAAGTAGCCAGCACCAACTGGGAAACGGACTACGCCCGTAAGGTAGATGAATACGCCCTACTCGGCGTCCCGGAATACTGGATCCTTGACTATCGAGGGCTGGGCGGCACGGCCTTTATCGGTAGGCCTAAGCAGCCCACCATCACGGTTTGTCAGCTCGTAGAGGATGATTACGACCAGGCTCAGTACCGCCTCGGGCAGGCGATTACCTCGGGGCTTTTCCCAGAGCTGCAGCTCAAGCTGGATGATGTGCTGCCCCGGTAGTCCATAGGCTCTAAGTCATTTCTGTATCTCAAGCCTGAACTACCTTTGGGCTATAAATTAGGATGAAAACAAACGGAGAGGGGGGGATTCGAACCCCCGATGGGTTTGACCCCATAACGGATTTCGAATCCGCCGCATTCGACCACTCTGCCACCTCTCCCGATGGGGCCTTTGCCTGGGTACTGATTATTTTACTCAGGGATAAGCAACATTGACCAGGCCTAATCCACCTCAGCCGCAACTAATTGCCCCATCGACTGACCAGGTCGCCACTGCACTGCCCCCTCTCGCCCCGCCACCTGCACCGCTGTGCCGCTAGTCGCCAGCTGGCTTTCAGTGGCGGGGTCCAGCTCATCGGAGGTGGCGATCGCCGCGGTCGGCCTTAGCTGAGGCAACCATTCGGGCGGCAGGGCTCCGCCAGACCAGACGAGGGTATAGTCTGACGCGGCGGCAGCGACATCAGTGGCGGTAAGTGCCTCTCCCGCGTCGCCCACAATCAGCCATTGGGATTCCTGCAGCGTTAGCTCCAATGCCCTAGGTACATTGCGGAGCCGGACGGTCGCGTTGCCTAGCGTGGTTGCCGCTGCGCCCCATTCTGAGTTCTGGTGCGGCGGGTAGCTTCGCCCAATTGGGATATCCAACCCCCAATCAGCAGGTACGCTGGCTGTAGACGGCTCACGCAGATCAATGGCCCAGTCAAGCCGATTTACCCCCTGCCGCTGCAAAAATGGCCGCAGCCCAAAGGCCGCCTCCGCGGCGCTCGGGACTCCCACCAGGCCAACCCGCCCCTGGTCCTGCACCACCACCACCGGGGCCCTCCCCGCCAGCACCGTTACCTGCATCAACTGCCGCTGCACCCACCACCCCGGCACCAGCAGCAGCGCCACCGCCAGCCCGCCTAGCAGCATCCGTCGCCGGGGCAGCCACGCCATGGCCGCAAACGCAGCGTAAATCAGCCCCACCTGCAGCAGCGACTGCCCCAGGGCAATGCTACGCCCCGGCAGCTGGTTCACCCAGTCAATGCTGGCCATCAAAAGCTGCAGGGGCCAGTCCACCAAGTGGACGATGGCGCTGGCACCCAAGGGCATAATTAGCGCCACTGCCGCCGATGCCATCCCCACTAGGCTAATCAGGGAGACCAGTGGCGTCACCACCACATTGAGGGGCAAGGTGTAGGGGGACAGGGTGCTAAAGGCCCAGAGCTGCACCGGCAGCGTCCAGGCGATCGCTGCTATGGGCACCGCCAGCGCCGTAGCAACGGGGGTCGGCAGCCAGTCCAATTGCTGGGTCAAGGGCCCGACGGTGACCAGCAGTCCCAGGGTCGCCAAAAAGCTGAGCTGAAACCCCAGGTCCCAAATCCAGATGGGGTTAATCAGCAAAATTCCCACGGCGATCGCCAGTAGCAGGGCCACCGGGCGAGTTTTACGCTCTAGGGCCGCGCCCCATAGCCCTGCTCCGCCCATAGCCACTGCCCGGCAGATGGAGGGCTGCAGCCCCGTTAGGCCGGCGTACCCCAGCAGCAGCCCTACCCCTAGCCAAAGCCGCAGCCTGGCCGAGAGGCGCTGGGTGACCGCCAGAAACAGCCCCAGCAGCAGGGAGACATGGAACCCAGAAGCGGCTAGGGTGTGGGCTAGCCCCGCCTGGGCGAAGGCATCCCGCACATCGTAGGGCAAGTCCACTGCCCGCCGCCCTAGCACCATGGCGCTGAGCAGTACTCCCTTCGTGCCGCTGAGGGGCTCCACCAAAGCGCGGACAATGCGCTGGCGCAGTTGCCATCCCAGAGGTGGACTGCCAGTAGCCGTAGGGGTAATATCAGTAGCGCTCAGCCCAGCAAAAATCCCCTGGCGGGCCAGATAGGCGGCGAAGTCGAACCCGGCGGGATTCATGGCGGGGCGGGGGGCATAAAGCTGACCGCAGGCGCGGACGGGCTGCTGGGGGTAGAGGCCAGTGCCCTGCAGCAGCGGCAGGGTGAGGTAAAGGCGACCGGTGACAGGAACCGCCGCTGATAGCGGGGGCAGACTGCCTAGGGGGACAGGGTTGGGTGGGTCAGTAGGCGGGTCATCCGGTGCTATGGCGGCTTCCGCCTTGGACACTTGCCCAGAGACTTGAATGGCGGTAGCACTGAGGACGGTCTTGAGCTGACCCCGACGGGTGAGCTGGGGCGGGTCCGCTAGGGTGCCGCTGACGCAGGTGACCTCAGCATTGGAGCTGACCCAGTGGTTGACGTTGTATAGGCTAGGGCTGGGGGTGCGGGCCTGGAGATAGGCCCCAGCCGCGATCGCGGTGGCGGTGGCCAAGAGCAGGGTGCCTCGCCGAGGACCATCACGCCACAGCCAGGGGAGGAGGAGGGTGGCGATCGCCCCAACGCCAAGCGCCCACAGCCAGCCCTGGGCAAAGCCGCTGATCAGCAGCCCCGCCAAATACGCTAAACAGACCACATACCCCGGATTGACCAAGCCGCCCCCCAATGTCCCCCCTATGCCAACGGGCTCAGGGTACCCAGCGGAGGTTAACCAGACGCTATTGGTCCTATCCTTGCTCAACACAAGCGACAGGGTTCGCAGCCCGGGAGCTTGGGCCTGGAAATACCGCTGAATCGAGGCGGTGTCATCATCTGGCACGTAGGCGATTAAGTCTGTGCCAACAGAAGGTCAGCGCGGCCACCTGGTCAAACGTGAGGCTGGCTAGGGCCTCGTTCTGAAACGGATCGATGACCCTGCCGGGATAAGATAAGCCTGTTCCGTTTATCCACGCGGTTAAGGTAAAACATGGCTATCCCTCCCCTGTCCGATACCGATGCCCAGCAGTACTGGATCAAGCAAAGCGAACTGCTGCAGGGGGTGATTAACCGCATGGCCAGTAACTCTCTAGAGGTGAAGAAGTTTGGCGTAACGGTGTGGACCGCGATTGTTGGCTTTGGCGTCAGCAATAACAATGGCGGGTTCTTCAAGCTGGCCCTGGCCGCGGTGGTTATTTTTGGAATTTTGGATCTTTACTATCTATTTTTGGAGCGTAAGTTTCGGGATAACTACAATCGCCTCGTCAGGCTAATCAGCGGCTACGGTTCTCCCCAAGAGCAGCAGTGGGCAACAGCGGTCAAAGGGAACTTTATGAGTCTGGCCGGATCCGCCAAGTTCTTGGGCGGAATTCCGAAAGTGATTGCGTCCTGGGCGAATTTGCCCTACTTGATTATGCTGGCGGTGACGATTTGGCTGTTCTTCGTAGATTTCGCGGCACCGAGTCCTGCTCCTTAGAATCCTAACCAGCCCTACTGTGGCGGGGGCATATTGAGTTGGCGGGGTGCGATCGCGCTATTTCCTCAGCCACAGCAGTAGGGCAAAGATCCCCAGTAGCAGAACTTCACTCGCCAACAGCCCGTTGAGGGTCTGGGCATCCTCATTACTCGACCGGGGCCAAAAGTTCCCATCTGTTTTACTAGCTTCCGGGGTTCTTAGAGAGCCCCGGAAGCTGCTAAAGCGATCGCTTCACCACCAGCGGCTCCCCCGGCTCCAGCCCCCGCACCTGCTCCGTCAAGTCCAGCCAGGGCTGCAGTTGCCCCGGCTGATAGGTGCGGCTCATCACCACGTAAATAGAGGTCTGGTCCGGGGCAATCCCCGCCGACACCACCGGCTCCCAACGGTCCGTGGTTACCCGGTCCGTGATTTCCCATTTTCCCTGCCGCCAGGCAAACCGCCGCTCAAACTCAAACGGCGCCGCCGTCTTGCCCGTAATCAGCACCTTTTGCAAAATGCGCCGCACTAAATTTGGGAAAAATCGCCCCAGGCTCAGGGTCACGGCTCTGAGCACCATTAGCTTCAACGGCGTCATCTGGGTTTGCTTGGCCCACCCCAAGCTGCCGCTCACGGTCGCCTGCCCCGGCTCCACTTGCACCGGGTAATGCCCCACCAGGTGGCCCACCGCATTTTTCACGTCGCCGCCTGTGCGCACCCGCAGGGATAGCTGGGTATCCGACACCACCAGGCGATCGCCCCGGAACAGCTTAAAGGCCCCGCCCTTGTTGAGGGCCACATACAGGGTGGTGTCCCCCTGCCGCTCCACCAAAATGCGGGCCTCCGGGAGCCATAGTCGCCCTTGGGGTAGCGGCACACCGGGCCGCTCTCGGACAAAGTCTCGCCAGGCCAGCAGATAGCTCCAGGTATGGTGCCCCACAATATGGTCGTCGGCGTAGCAAGCGCCCCGATCCTGGGCCAGCCCCTGCAGAAACCTGTCGTTAATGCTCAGGGCCTCCGGGAGCCAGCGGCCCACCAGCTCATACCCATGGGGGAAAAAGTTGTAGGTGTTGCGGCTAGTATATTCGCCGCCGTAGGAGCCGTCGGGGTGGATAAAGTGGGCGGTGAGCAACACCGCTTTGGCGATCGCATCTTTGAGGGAGCTGCTGG
>JBCCAG010000605.1:0-3117 GCA_039814955.1 Cyanobacteria bacterium P01_A01_bin.135 | reverse complement strand
GGGAGAGCAGCTCGCCTCCGCCCGCATCACTACCCAGTTAATGGGGGCCTTGGCCGTTCCATCTTCGCTGTTGCGCCACACCGGATTGATGGACAGCCAGCCGCGCTCCTGGGCCCGGGCTTGAGCAGGGCCATTGACAGCATACACATCCCCAATGCTGTGGAGGGTCACCAAATTGATCTCGTATTCTCCGGCTCGGATTGATTCACAGCGCAGCTCACCGTCGATGATGAAGGGCCAGCCGCCACCAAAATCTACTTTGGTGAGGATATCGTCATCGGCTGTTCGAGAGGGAGTCTCCCCTAGACCTGCTTTTTCTCGGGCGATCGCGAAATTAGCCGCGTAGTCCTCACTAGCGCGCTGCTGCGCCACCGTGTATCGAGGGTGGCTCTCTGGCACCGCCTGCATCAGGTCTTGGGCGGCTTGCCACATTTGGGCAATTTCTTGCCAGTCGGCCGGCGTACTAGCGGTTTTCCCTAGATCAGCGGCTTGTGTCGCTTGTTGAACCGCTTTCCGGAAGGGGTCGAAGTCGGCTGAAGCTTGTGAAGGACTCTCACCAGGCGCGCCATCAGCCCGCTGGCCTCCTTCACCAGGGGCAACGGCACAGCTACCCATCAGGCCAGCACCTATTAGCAGTATGCCGATTAGCCAACCGATTCGTCGCTGACCCGTTACAGAGAAGTCTGGCTCTACCACAGCTTGCGTGATTCCTGATGTTCGGCGCACTTCATTCAATTGACTTAAAACTTTAGGCTGATTTTATCTGTGCCACTTCATCATCCGAACGCAAGCCGGAACATCTGACTAGTGGGTTCGATCTTTAATAAGTATAGAGTCTACCGAATGCCTCAGTGTCAACTAAGTCAACCACTGCCAATGTCTATGCAAGCAGCAGCGGTGATCTGGCTGAGAGGCAAAATACTGTTGCTCAGGAAAAATGTGATGTTAGTCACTCAGAAAAGTTTGCGGGGCGCTGATCCATCTAAGCTTTGCTTAACCATTCCCCTGGGAGGAGGAGCAAAAGTCCAATACGCAGTGTCTTCCATGGCCGAAGCCGCCAAGCTATATCGCGAGCATGTCGCCTGCAACGCTGCTCCCGACGCCGTCGTTTCGCCCTCGCTGCGACTGATCCGGTCTCAAACCTACAGCACTTACCCGGAAGCCGTTTAGCTTTACAGAAGCTTTAGCTAGGGTCAGAAAGGTTTTCTCAGTTCCTTCAAGAATCCCCCCTTTGGAATTTGTATCGTCGTAGGAGGAGGTGCTCCGCAGCCAGACTGTACAGGTTCTCCTCAAGCGCAATTAGCTGTATCGCCATGACTTTATTATCTTTGTCGCGCATCCGCTATCACCTTACTTCCCTCTACCCGCTCCGCACGTGGCTCGACAACGTCGACGTTTGTCGCCCGAAGCTAGCGCGGTTTATCTCGAGTACAGTGCCCGCCCAATGCCCCTTCGAACGTGACATCAATCTGTTTGGACGTCACCTCGGCCACATTCCGCCCCTGTGCAAGCTGAACCCGCTTTACGAGCAGTTGGTCAGTCTCAGGTTTCGGGCGCTCTGCTATCTAGCAGACGAGTGCGGCGAAGATATTGCCCCCTATTGTTAGGCAGGCGGTTAGCACGCTAAAACTGCCGCAAAAATCTCAGGTCGCTGCTGTAGAGGCGACGGATGTCATCAAGTTGGTGGAGCACCATGGCAAAGCGCTCAACCCCAAACCCCGCCGCAAATCCAGTGTAGATTTCTGGGTCGTAGCCAACGGTCTTGAGCACGTTGGGATCCACCATGCCACAGCCCAGCACTTCAAGCCAGCGCCCCCGCCACTGCACATCCACCTCCGCTGAGGGCTCGGTGAAGGGGAAGAAGCTGGGCCGAAAGCGAATCGGCAAGTCCCCAAACATAGCGTTGAGGAACACCTTGACCGTTCCCCTGAGATCCGTAAAGGTGAGGCCCTTGTCGATCGCCAAAATCTCTAGCTGATGAAATACCGCTGAGTGAGTGGCATCCACCGTGTCGCGGCGGTAGACCCGGCCCGGGGCCGCTACGCGGATGGGCGGCTCGTGGGTCTCCATGTAGCGAATTTGGATGGATGAGGTGTGGGTGCGCAGCAGGTCGCCCCCCGGCAGGTAGAAGGTATCCTGCATATCGCGGGCGGGGTGATCGGCGGGGGTATTGAGGGCCTCAAAGTTATAGTAGTCACTTTCAATTTCAGGGCCATCGGCGACGGTATAGCCCAGCCCCACAAATACATCTAAGGCCCGGTTGACCGTACTGGTAAGGGGGTGGACATTTCCCTGGGGACGGTACACCCCTGGCATGGTCACATCCAGCGCCTCAGCCGCCAGCTGAGCCTCAATCTGGGCCTGCTGCAATTTGTCACGCCGCTGCTCCAGATCTCCCTGCACGGCGCTCTTTACCCGGTTGGCCAACGCTCCTACCTGTGGGCGCTCTTGGGGATCCAATTTGCCCATGCCCCCCAGCACCTTAGAGATCTGGCCCTTTTTACCCAAATATTGAATGCGCAGTTGCTCTAGGGTCTCTAGATCCTGAGCTGCGGCGATCGCAGCTTGGGCATCGGCCTGTAGCTGGGTGAGTTGGGACTCAAGTTCGGTTAGACTGGCCATGCAGATTTGCGAGGTTTGGGATAGCGCTTTTACTAGCCTATCTTGACACATCCGCCACCCTTTTAAGATCGCCACATGAGGCTACTAATCAGTAACGACGACGGAATATTTGCGGCGGGCATCCAGACCTTAGCCAACACCCTGGCCGCCGCGGGCCATGAAATCACCGTGGTCTGCCCGGACCGGGAGCGCTCTGCTACCGGGCATGGGTTAACGCTCCACGACCCGATCCGCGCTGAGCAGGTGGAGGGGCTATTTACCGGCTCAACCGTAGCTTGGGCCTGCTCGGGCACCCCGTCAGACTGCGTCAAGCTAGCCCTGGGGGCGCTGCTAACCACACCGCCGGACCTGGTGCTCTCGGGCATCAACCATGGGCCCAATCTGGGCACGGATGTCCTCTACTCGGGGACGGTTTCAGCGGCGATGGAGGGGGCCATTGAGGGTATTCCCAGCCTGGCTCTCAGCCTGGCGAGCTTCTCGGCCCAGGAGTTTCAG
>JBCCAG010000529.1:0-3495 GCA_039814955.1 Cyanobacteria bacterium P01_A01_bin.135 | reverse complement strand
CTTTGGTTAAACTAGAGCACAAACCGTCAGCTAT
Organism: Cyanobacteria bacterium P01_A01_bin.135; assembly: GCA_039814955.1. Classification (GTDB taxonomy): domain Bacteria; phylum Cyanobacteriota; class Cyanobacteriia; order CAKZMO01; family CAKZMO01; genus JBCCAG01. Next base: position 3,461 of record JBCCAG010000529.1, on the reverse strand, counting down.
GTTAGGTTCTCTGTTGAGGTATCAGGGCTGCATAAACTGCAGAGCAAAGTCAGGTGTCTGATTACGATGTCCTCGTTGTCGGGGCTGGGGCGGCTGGCCTGTATGCAGCCCTATGCATACCTAGCCATCTCAGCGTAGGTCTCATTACTAAAGACACGGTGTCTGAGTCCGCAAGCGATTGGGCTCAGGGCGGGATTGCCGCCGCGATCGCCCCCGACGACTCCCCCCAGTTGCACATTGAAGATACCCTGCGGGCCGGGGCGGGGCTGTGCGATCGCTCGGCGGTGGAGCTAATGACCCAGCAGGCGGGGGACTGCATTGCCGCGCTGGTAGATATGGGGGTGGCCTTTGACCGGACCCAAGGGCAGCTAGCCATGACCCTGGAAGCAGCTCACTCCCGACGGCGCGTACTCCATGCCGCCGATACCACCGGGCGGGCCATCGTCGCGATTTTAGGTCAGCAGGTGCTGCAGCGGCCCAACATTCAGATCCTCAACCAGACCTTTGCCCTCGATTTATGGCTAGCAGAGGGGAAGTGCAGCGGCGTGATTGCCCTGCATCAGGGGGCTGTGCGACGGCTCTCCTCCCGAGCAGTGGTGCTGGCGACCGGCGGTGGCGGACAGGTATTCTCCAACACCACTAACCCGGCTCTGAGTACCGGGGACGGGGTTGCCATGGCCTGGCGTGCTGGGGCTCGTCTACAGGATTTGGAGTTCGTGCAGTTTCACCCCACGGCATTGGACAAGGCCGGCGCACCGCGCTTTCTAATCAGTGAGGCGGTGCGAGGGGAGGGGGCGCATTTGGTGGATGACGCTGGGCGGCGATTTGCCTATAACTACCACCCCCAAGGCGAGCTAGCCCCCCGCGATATTGTTAGCCGGGCGATTGTCAGTCATCTGCAGCAGCGGGACGGCTCCCGGGTTTGGCTAGACCTGCGGCCGATCGCTACCGACCGGATTAGGCACCGGTTTCCCAACATCATTGCCGTTTGCCGCCGCTGGGGCATCGATCCGCTGAGCGAGCCGATTCCCGTCTCTCCCGCCGCTCACTATTGGATGGGAGGCATTCATACAGGGCTCAACAGCGAAACGTCTTTGCAGAACCTATACGCCGTTGGTGAAACAGCCAATACCGGCGTCCATGGTGCCAACCGGCTGGCAAGTAACTCTTTGCTGGAGTGCCTCGTGTTTGGCGCTCAGCTTCAGCATATCAGCCTGTCTCCAGAAGCCACCAGCCCCAGCACGTTCCCGTCGGCCCTCGAACCTTGTAGCAGTCCTCTCTCTACAGAAGCAAGGCACCAAAAGCTGCAGGAGATTCGCCGCCAGCTGCCGCAGATGATGTGGACTAGCGCCGGCATTATTCGTTATCAAAGCGCGATGGAGGAGACGCTGGCCCAAGTTGAACAGTGGCGGCAAGCGATGTCACAACTGCGGCCACAACTGCCGGGGCAACTGGATGAACAGCGGCTCGAGACGGCAGCGGTCAAAGCGGTGCAGCTTTGGGCAGAAACTCGCAACCTATTGGACATTGCGACGCTAATTCTGCGCAGCGCGGCCTTTCGGCAAGAGAGCCGGGGGGGGCACTACCGAAGCGATTTTCCCCACCCAGATCCGGCCTGGCAAGCCCACACTGTTGTAGAGTCCGAGACAATGGGGCGATCGCCGGTGGATGCCAGTCGCCTATCACCGCCTGTGCAGTTGTAAGATACGGGGTGATAAGCGCTGATCTCCCCTGAGGCCGCCCCATGATCCAACTCCAACCCCGCTCCATCTGGCAGCACCTGACCTTGAGCTCCCTGGCCGATGACTTAGGGCGGTGGCAGGGGGAATATGTGACTCGCCCCAGCGGCCTCTTGACCAGTTGGCGAGCCACCAACTGGCTCCTGAGGCAGGCAGACTGGCTGGCCTTGGGCCTAGTGATGCTGCTCTATAGCATTGCCCCCTTCACCTCTACAACCTTAATTGGTCTAGTGCTGTTGGCCTGTAGCGCCCTGTGGCTGCTGCTGCTACTGCGGGAGCGCATCCCTCTATCGCCGGTGCATCTGGTCGTGCTGGCGTATTGGGCGATCGCGACGGTTGCCACCGCATTTTCTCCCGTCAGGGCGGCGGCAGCGGACGGCTGGGTAAAACTCACGCTATACCTGATGCTGTTTGCGCTGCTAGCGCGGCTGATGCGAGCGCCCCGCTTTCGCAATTGGACCATTACGGCCTACTTACTGACAGCGCTAGTGGTGGCGGTGGGCGGTCTGCGGCAGTGGTTTTTTGGAGCCAATGCCCTGGCCACTTGGGTCGATCCAGATTCGTCGTTGGCGGGTACGACCCGCGTCTACAGCTACCTCGGTAATCCCAACCTGCTGGCGGGCTATCTGATTCCGGCGGTGCTGCTGGCGGCGGCGGCGGTGGTTGCCTGGCGCGGCTTAGGCAAGCTGCTGGCCGCAACCATTGCGCTTGTGACTGCGGCCTGTCTCGTGTTGACCTTCAGCCGAGGGGGATGGATTGGGTTTGTGGCGGGGGGATTTGTGTTCTTGGGGCTGTTGGTGCAGGGCTGGACCCAACGTCTGCCCCCTCCCTGGCGACGCTGGACGCTGCCGGGAATGCTGGCGATCGCCGCCGCTGGGCTCGCCGTTGCGGTCTCTACTGTCGCCCCCTTGCGGGACCGCGTCGGCAGCATTTTCTCTGGCCGGGCAGACAGCAGCAATAACTTCCGCATCAATGTTTGGACAGCGGTCATTGACATGATCAAGGCTCGCCCTATTCTAGGGATTGGTCCGGGTAACGATGCCTTTAATCAGGTCTATCCGTTTTACCAGGAGCCAGGCTACACCGCACTGAGCGCCTATTCTGTATTCCTGGAAATTCCGGTGGAGACGGGTGTCATTGGCCTAATTTGTTTTGTGTGGCTACTGCTTGTGACGTTTAGCTACGGCTGGCGGCATCTGCAAAGGCTGAGGGATAAGGAGGCGATCGCCAGCGTCTGGCTGGTGGCAGCAATGGCAGCAATGGTGGGAATGCTGGCCCATGGCCTCGTGGATACGGTTTGGTACCGGCCTCAGGTGAGCATATTGTGGTGGCTTTTGCTAGCGCTGATTGCGAGCTTTGAGGCGAAGTCTGCTGAGGGCGATCGCGCTTAGCGCCTACCACACTCAACGAAACGCCACCCGAGAGAGATAATAGAAAAAACCCATCAGGGCCAACCACCATGACCGCTCCCCCCATCCTCTCCTCCACCCTCCTCCTTACCCTACTGATCATGGTGGGGCTCGTTTTCTTCATCCGCGCCTCCACCAAAGACCGGTTAGAGACCACTCGGTTCATCGCCGCCGACCCCCAATCCCCCAGCCAGCTCGTCAACGACCTGCTAGCTCACTTCACCCAGCGGGCCTACACCCCATTGCCCCGCAAGGTTTCCCCCGACAATCCCCGCATCGTGCTCTCAGGGCAGGTGCAGCCCAGCATATTCTT
>JBCCAG010000236.1:0-5790 GCA_039814955.1 Cyanobacteria bacterium P01_A01_bin.135 | reverse complement strand
GGCGGCTCGTCAACCTGTTTCCGGACTACGCGGTGACGGCTACGGACTTCAGCACCGCCGCTTGGCTGGTCTACCCGTCTCGGGCCTACATCCCCCATAAGGTGCGGGTGTTTATGGATTTTCTGCGGCAGGCCGTTTCTGCTGCTTAAGCGGGGCAACCTAGTCGCTGTCACCCTGAGTCTTATCCTGAGTCTGACTTTGGGTCTTGTCCTGAGCGTTGTTGTCCTGGTTACTATCAGCCTGCTGCTCATCATCAATGCGGTAGTGCTGGTCCAAGCGCAGAAGAGTGTGCAGCAGCACATTGGCCCCCATCGTGCAGTGCTCGGGGAGGGCGTATTCCGCCTCAGTATGGCCAGCGCCCTTCTGGCTGGGCACAAAAATCATCCCCATATCGGTGATGTGGGCCATGGCCTGGGCGTCGTGGCTCGCGCGGCTGGGTAGGGGCTCAGCCACGACGTCTAAATCTCGGCACACCTGGACGATGGCGTTGTATACCGCTGTGCTAGCGGGCGCGGGCTCGTTGCGGAGTTGGGGCGTGATGGTAATTTCGGTTTTAGTAACGGCGGCGATCGCCCCGGCTTCATCTTCTAGTAGGGCAAAGAGGCGATCTAGGGAGCTATTAGACATATCGCGCATATCTACCGTCAACTGCGCCTGACCCGGAATCGTGTTGGCGACGTTGGGCGCGACGGTGATTGTTCCAACGGTTGCCACCTGGTCCCCAGTAATCACGTCATCTCGGATTTGGCCGATACGGCTGACGGCCAACACCATGCGAGAGGCGGCAACGAGGGCGTCCTGGCGCATGGTCATGGGGGTTGTCCCAGCGTGGCTGGCCTGCCCCTCGATCGTCACCAAAAACCGCCGCTGCCCCACGATACCGGTCACCAGACCAATGGGAACTTGCGCTGCAGCCAGGACGGGGCCTGGCTCCATATGCAGTTCCACAAAGGCTGCCAAGCTCCCGGGGGGGCGCCGCGCTGAAGCCAGCACCGGCCAACTGCCGCCGATGGCCTCCACCCCTGCTTCAATAGGCGGGTAGTCGGGGTGATAGTAGTGCTCCGCCTCCTGGCTAGCGCGACCGGCCATCGCCTTGCTGCCGATCATGGTGCGCTCTTCATCGGCAAAGACAATGATCTCCAGCGGATGGTCGAGCTGAATATCTTGCTCCTGAAGCGATCGCACCACCTCTAGGCCCGCGAGCAGGCTGTAGGTGCCGTCGTAGGCGCTCGCGTTGAAGGCCGTATCGAGATGGGAGCCGATTCCCAAAGCGGGAGCCTTGGGGGTGCGGCCAGGATAGCGGCCAATCAGGTTCCCGGCTGCATCGGTGACCGTCCGCATCCCCGCTTCGTGCATCCAAGCTGCCACCGTTTGACGGGCCGCCTGCTCCTCTGGGCTAAAGGCGAGCCGCTGCACTCCCCCATCCGGCAGCGCACCAATGGCCGCAATTTCGGTGAGGGTCTGTAGAAGCCGGGGGCCATTGATTGAGAGCCCGGTGTGGGGATTGGAAGCGGATGTAGATTCTACTGCCATTGAAGTCATGATTAGTGCCTGAATGCCTTGGATTTAGGTACGCAAACACACTGACTGATTCAGGATATTTACGCGCCTAGTTGCCGATGCAGCGTCTAGTTTCAGCCCATAGGGTAATCTTGAGCAACTAGGCCAATGCCATACAAGCCATGGGGACAATCTAAGATAGCTCAGTTTTTTAAGAGAAGAACAGCAATAGCTCTTACAGTTTCCTGAGATCACTGGGGCAAGATTGCTATTCCTGTCGCATCCGATACGAAGAAGGAGGATTGGGGTTGCTGGGTACCCTGGTGAAGAGGCCGATCAGGTCCTGGTCTCGCTTTAGCATAGCTGTCTGAGAGGGTCAGCGGTCTAAGTCAGGCATGTCATCCTGCTCCGCTAAAACCTGGTGGACATGGCTAATGGACATGGAGCCTTCCCCCACCGCAGAGGCCACCCGCTTGATAGATCCAGAGCGCACGTCCCCCACCGCGAAAATACCGGGCAGACTGGTCTCCAGCATCATCGGCGATCGCGCCTGCTGCCAAGCAGTTTCTGATTCAACGGCCATCCCGGTCTTAATGAATCCCTTTTCGTCTAGCACCAAACAACCGTCTAGCCACTCCGTATTCGGGGCAGCGCCAATCATCAGAAACACGTGCCGGATGGGTTTGGTGACGGTTTCTCCCGTGGTGTTGTCGGTGAGGTCAACCTGCTCTAGGTGCCGCTCCCCCTGCAGCGCCGTTACTTCAGTTTGGGTATGCAGGGTGATGCGATCGCTGGAGTCGATGCGCTGGATCAGGTAATCGGACATCGTCTCCTTCAGGCTGTCGCGCCGAATCAGCAGGTGCACATGCTTGGCCTGGGAAGAGAGATACACCGCCGCCTGCCCGGCAGAGTTGCCGCCCCCCACCACAATAATTTCCTCGTTGCGGCAGAGCCCACCCTCCATGCTGGTGGCCGCGTAGTAGCAGCCGGCATTGTCAAAGTCGCGGGCGTTCTCTAGGTTTAGGGTGCGGTAGGTAGCCCCAGTGGCGATAACCACGGCACGGGCTTTGATGGTCATTGCCTCGCAGTCTTGGTCGCAGAGCTTGAGGCGGTAGGGCAGGCTGTCGCAGTTTAGCTCAACCACATTGTGGGGCAGGGCCAGGGTGGCCCCGAACTTCATCGCCTGTACCTGGGCTCGCTCAGCAAGACCCTGCCCAGAGATGCCGGTGGGAAAGCCCAGATAGTTCTCGATTTTGGAGCTGGTGCCCGCCTGCCCGCCGGGCGCCTCCCCTTCAAGTAAGATTGTGCTCAGCCCCTCGGAGGCGGCATAGACCGCCGCCGACAGCCCCGATGGCCCAGCACCGATCACCGCAACGTCGTAGGTCTGCTCGGTGTCAAACTGCTCCACTAGGCCCAGCTCAGCGGCTAGCTCGTAGTTGGTGGGGTTGGGGAGGATGCGATCGCCCAGGTGAATCAGCACCGCCGGCAGCTGGGCTTCGGTGAGGCTGTAGCGGGAAAGGATGGTGTCGCAGGTTTGGGTGGCGCAGTCGAGGATATCCAGCGGGTAGCCGTTGCGACGCAGGAACCGGGCAATGCGCAGGGAGTCGGAGCTTTGACCGTTGATGATCAGGCTGACGGCTCCTTGGTTATGCAAGACCAGTCCGTTGCGGCGCAGGATGAAGGCGCGCATGATGATTTCCCCCAGCTCGGGCTCGGCGGCAATCAGCTTCTTGAAGGATTCGCGCCCGATGCGAATGACGGTGCCATCTTCTCCCATGCGCCCGCCGACTAGAATTTGGCGGTTATTGAATAGATCCAGCTCGCCGGTGAACTGATTTTCTCGGTGGATTGTGATGACCGATAGGCCGTCGCGCCCGTGCTCGTAGATTTCGATGTTGCCTTTGATGATCACGAAGAAGTCTACGGTGCGCTGACCCCGCTCGAAGAGGACGGTGCCTTTAGCAAGGTCCTCAACGCTGCCGAAGGCTTTGGCGTAGTCCACCTGGGCATCGCTCAAGGTTGGGAAGATTAGCTGTCTACGGGCGTAGGGATCGGTGGGGGCGAGGGATTGCTGCTCTAGAAGATTTTTGGCGTAGCTCATGGGTCTATTTTTGAGGTAGAAGGGTTGTGGCGATCGCTGTTGACGGGGCTGAAAGTCTTGGCTTGTGGGCTACTGGATAAAAGATGTATTTGATGTTTGACTTGATTGCTCAGAGTTAAAAATAGTAGGCGTTTGGTCAACGTCCTGGGAAGTCTGCCAAGCGTAAGACGCGCTCTAGAGCAACTGCGCTGACTTCAGCTAAAATTTCCTCTTCTTCAAAGAAATCATCAAAGGAAGATCCGACTAGCAGTTGATCAGTCATAGGTGGAGAAGTCGTCGACGTAGAATAAGAATAGTAGCGTGGATCGTAGGTTATGAGTGTTGTCGTCCCTGATGAGATTTTAGCTGCAACTCATATGACTGAGGCTGAAATGCGTCAGGAAATCGCCGTTCCATCTCCTTTATCAACTGTATGGAACAGTTTTAATCCCTGAAGTGGTTTATCGAGAATCAACCGATCCTAGTTTTCCTGTTGGAGGAGCAAAGGAAGTAAAAACCTTTGATTGGATTCAGACTCGAACTGTTAACGATTTGAACTTGGCTCAGGCTTTGAGTGACGCTCTTGGTGCGGGGGAAGCGGAGGCGATCGCCTTAGCGGTCGAGATGCAGGCTGCGCAGGTTTTGATTGAGGCTCTTGGAGTCATCTCCTTGTGCCTCATGGAGGATCTGGCATGGATTGCGGAGGATCAGGCAAATGTAGCGCAGCTGGCAATGATAGGTTTAAGGAAAGTTAAGCCAGATTTTAAGATTACTGGCAATCACGCTGCCGGGGGCGAACCTCGACATAGTTTACTTGTGGCCAGCCACTTACAGCTAATGCACAGTTAGAAGATTGATTTTCCATGCAGTAGCGCACTAGCGTGCATTCGCCCAGGCACGGGCCTTCAGAAGCGGCAGGAAATGATTGAAGCTCATCGAGAGCGAGCTTTGGAGTAGATCCAGAAGTTTCAGGTCATCCTTTCCCTCCTTGACTGGAAGCCTCAGCGCTACATGGAGCTCACAGCAAGGATGAAACACCAACGATAGAGGAGACCTCAAGCATGGAAACTCGCAGACCTAACCATAGATTGGATGTTTCAGCTGCTGGCGGCTACGAGGGTATGGTTAGGCTAAAGCGGAGGGAGTTGATCGCCATGCTGGCGGGCTTCACCGCTAGCATAGCGGTTTCCAGCTGCTCTAATAGCGAGGACGAGACCGCCGTGGACGCCGCCTCCGATAGGCTGGGCCAGCTCCTGCCTCTGCGCAGTCTGGGGTCGTCCGGTCCGGTCGTGACCAACCTGGGGGCGGGCGGAGACCACATCGGGAGAGTCTCGGAAAGGGACGCACAGGCCATCATCGAAAAAGCTTTGGAGGAGGGGGTGCGCTTCTTCGACACTGCCCCCCTATACAGCGACGGAGTATCAGAGGAACGCTACGGGAAATTTCTCACCCCCAACTACAGAGATGTTTCCTTCATCATGACCAAAACCTTGGCCAGAAATAGGGCAGACGCCCTGGCGGATCTCGATGCTTCCCTCTCCCGCATGAACACCGACTACATCGACCTATGGCAAGTGCATGCCCTTGAGACCCCGGAGCGTGTGGAAGAGCGCGTCCGCGACGGTATACTCGATGCCTTGCTTGAGGCCCAGGAAGCGGGCAAGGTCAGGCACATCGGTTTCACAGGCCATGATTCTTTTGAAGGCCATCTCAAGATGCTGGAGGCGGTCGAAAGCCGGGGGGTGAACATGGCCGCTGCGATGATACCGATCAACCCCGCCGATCCCCACTTCAAGAGCTTTATTACCAACGTGCTGCCCAGGTGCGTGGAGGCTGGCATTGGCGTGCTGGCGATGAAAACACTGGCCTACGGGCGGTTTTTCGGAAGAAACGAGGGCTGGCGGCGAACAGATGTCTCTCTTGAGCCGTTAATCCCGGATATTATTTCCTTGGAGGATGCCTTCGGCTTTGCATGGTCCCTGCCTACCGCTTGCCTTGTCAGCGGTATGGAAAGCGTTCAACAGGTTTCCCAAAATGCGGCTATGGCGCGCGAAACATGGAACTGGAGCCAGGCCGAGCTTCAGGAACGGATTGACGCATTAGCTCCCTTCGCCGGCCCGGATCTCGAGTTTTACAAGATATAAGGCCAACCATAGGTTTGCCGCACCAGGATATTCCAGATATTTCCAAGCAATGATCGAATCTTTGAG
>JBCCAG010000123.1:0-7906 GCA_039814955.1 Cyanobacteria bacterium P01_A01_bin.135 | reverse complement strand
CTCTGGCGCAGGTGGAGCAGGATTTGGCACAGGAGTTTAATCTGGTTCCGGCGATCGCCCGCGAGTATGCCGACCTGCAGCGGGAGCTTGAGGCAGCCACCCAGAGCCTGAACCGCTTCGTCGAAACCCGTGAGACCTTAAAGATCGACGCCGCTCAAACCTCTGCCCCTTGGGAGTTGATTTCCGCGCCGCAGACCGAAAGTAAACCCGTTGCCTATCATCTATTGCGGAACGCGGGGCTAGGAGCGCTGCTAGGGCTGCTGCTGGGGCTAGTCGCTGCCGCCGTCATGGAAAAACTCGACCAGGTTTTTCACTCCACAGAGGACCTCAAATCCATGGCTCCCCCCCCGGTGGTGGGCACCATTCCCTACGTTCGTGATCTCCACAAACGGGGCCTCGTGGGGGCGACTTCTGCCGACAGCCCCAGCCTGGAGTATATGCTGCTGCTGGAGGCGTTCCGCTCCCTTTACACCAGCATCCGGTTTTTAGACTCAGACGCCTCTGTGGGCTCAATGGTGGTAACCTCTACTATTCCAGGGGAGGGGAAATCAACGATTGCGGCAGGCCTCGCTCAGGCAGCGGCAGCGGTGGGACAGCGGGTACTGCTGGTGGATGCCGATTTGAGAACCCCTCAGCAGCACTTGAGGGCGGACCTTTCCAACCATCAGGGCCTAACTAACCTGACTTCGGAGGCCGCCGATCCCAGCACAGTCGTTCAGCGCACCGCTGACCCTAATCTGTTTGTATTGACAGCAGGGCCACGGCCTGCCGACGCGGGGCGCGTGCTGGCCTCTCAGCAGATGCAGGCGGTGATGCAGCAGCTTCATCAGGCCTTTGATGTCGTAATCTATGATACGCCGCCCGCCAGCGGCTTTGCCGATAGCAGCCTGCTTGCCGCTCGAGTGGACCGCCTCATCTTGACCGTTGGCCTTGGCAAAACAGATAGGGCACTGGTGGAGCGCTGCCTTGAAAAGCTGCGGTTTTCCTCCACGACTGCCATGGTGATGGTGGCTAACGGCATCAAGCCCTACACGACCCCAATGCAGCGCTATGCCGGCTACCAGCATTATTACCAACCTAGCGAGCCATCTGCTCCGCCCCCTGAAGATGCTGGGTCTACTCCCTCCCTCTCAAGCCGCCCGATCTCACCCACCGCCCGGGACAGCGCGTCAACCCCAGAGGCCGACCCTGGTCTCCCAGCTAGGTCGTCAGCGCCCAACTCCGGACCTGCTCGGCCTTCCGCCGCGACGGCCTCATCGGCTCCCCCCGCGCTCAAATCAGCTGCGGTCCTGAGGAGGTACCAACTGGGCTGGAAGCCTACCGCCGTGATGATAGGCGGTATGTTGCTGTTGGGAGCTGGCTCATTCTTGGCCATTGCTTGGCTTACCCAACGACAGGGTGAACCCGATGTCACCGCAGCCAGCGATCGCCCAGATGCCCCTTCGGAGAGCAATGCTGAGACCGCCGATGCCGATACGGCAGCCTCAGGTGATGCCGCCATAGCAGACGAACCAGCCCCTTTTGAAAGAGCGGTCCAAATAGCAGAAGCGGCGGTCACCACTGGCGGCAGCGCCCAGACGCCGCCGGAATGGTCACAGACGGCTGAGCTTTGGCAACAGGCCTCAGCGCTGATGGCGATGGTGCCCGAAACCGACGCTCGGTTCGAGGTGGCCCGCGATCGCGTTATCGAGTACCGCAGCAACAGCGAGTACGCCCGTCAGCGGGCGCTGTTTCTACAGCTTGAAGCCCGGTAGCTCACGGGGCAGCTGACCCACCGAGCGGGTTTACCGCACGCCCAAAAGCGTAATCACTCAGGCGTCAAATGCTTCTAGCTGGTCGGCGCGCAGCCAGATATTAGGGGTTGGCACATGGCCAAACTTCACCAAGACGTAGTCGCCGTCCGCTTCGACAACTTCCCCCTTGGTCTCAAACAGATAGGGAGGTAACCGCTGGTCGCTAGCTTGCGCCTCTAAGCTCCCCTCTAGCTTCTCGCGGACAGCACGGACGATGTCGCCTTTTTTAACAGCCATATTGCGCTTGCACTCGATCTTGAGCTAAAAATCTTGAACTAAAAAATGGGCGCTACTTGTATGAGCCCCTAGATTTTAGCAGGCATACCGCCCAGTTCCCCTAGCGCCTGGGGCTGAGGCGGCCAAATAGCCCCCTTCCATGCGTCAGCGCCAGTGGGGTGCGGGGTGACTAGGAATCTAGAAAGCAGGTCACCGCAGCCTATTCAATCAGCCTATCTAAGCTGTCCCATATAGTCCCCCCAGAGCTGGGCTGCCACAGCGCTGCTGCCGGCTGTGGCGGTATTTTCATCATTGCCGAGCCAGACGCCAGTAGTGACCGCTTCCCCCGGAATATAACCCACAAACCACGAGTCGACGTTGTCGTTAGTCGTGCCCGTTTTGCCGGCTTCACCGACGCCGATATAGGCCGACTGACCGGTACCGTACTGCACAACCCCCTGCAGCAGGGCCGTCATCTGGCCCGCGATCCCTTCAGAAGCAGCGGTGCGAGTGGTGCTGCCGTCGCTGCTGTAGTCATAGATAATCCGGCAGGTTTCCCGATTCTGGGCGTCGCAGTTGGTGCCGTCAAAGACGCGCTGAATCAGATGGGGCTGCTGGTAAACGCCGCGATTGGCTAAGGTCGAGAAGGCCCCGGTGAGCTCCAGCAGAGTAACTTCGCTTTGCCCCAGCACCAGCCCCGGCACGGGGTTCAGATCTGACTTGATGCCGAAGCGCCGCGCCATCTGCGTCACGCTATCTAGCCCTACCTCCTGGGCCACCCGCAGAGCAACCGCGTTTTCCGACAGGGCAACTGCGTCGTAAATATTGAGCGCAGCAGCGCCAGTGCGGCAGCCCTCGTAAAACTGTCCCTGCCAGTTGAGGGGGGCGCAGGAGTAAGTGGCCCCCAGCGGAATGCCCTGCTCTAGGGCAGCGAGGTAGGCAAACACCTTAAAGGTCGATCCCGGCTGGCGCAGGGCCTGGGTGGCTCGGTTAAACTGACTCTGCTCGAAGCTGCGCCCCCCCACCAGCGCCAGTACCCCCCCGGTAGAGGCGTCAAGGGTGGCGATCGCCCCCTGGGAAATGCCTAGGCTCGCCCCCGATGTGGCTAAAGAGGCTTCTAAAGAGGTCTCGGCCACTTGCTGCAGCCCCGGGTCTAGGGTGCTCTCTACAATGAAGTTGCCCTCTTGAGCCAGCTCTCGCCCCAACAGGGTCTCCAGCTCATTGAACACCTGGGAGTAGAAGTAAGGAGCCAGGGTGCCCCGCAGCTCTTCAATAGCATCTGGGTTGATGGTCAACCGCGATCGCCTCGCTTCTTGCGCCTCCGCCGGACTCACCATCCCCAGCACCACCATGCGGTTGAGCACCCGGTTGCGGTAGGCGATCGCCGATTCGTAGTCCTGAATGGGGTTAAAGCTGTTGGGGGCGGGTAGGATGCCGACTAGGGTGGCCGCCTCCGATAGGGTCAACGCCTCCGCCGGCTTGCCGAAGTAGAACCGGGCCGCGTCCTCAAATCCATAGTTGCCATTCCCCAAATAGACCCGGTTTAGGTAGGTAAGCAGCAAAGCGTCTTTGCTGTAGAAAGTCTCCATCTTTAGGGCGACGATGGCCTCCCGCAGCTTGCGGGTTGCCGAGTCCTCGGTGCCCACATATTCCCGAAAGATGTTACGGGCCAACTGCTGGGTTAGGGTACTGCCCCCTTCACGAATGCCGCCGCCCCGCACGTTGGCCACCACGGCCCTGGCAATGCCCAGGGGATCAACCCCCAGGTGCCAATTGTAGCGAGTATCTTCCGAGGCGATGACAGCGTCCCGCAGATAGCGCGGGTACTCCGAGAGCCGCTCATTTTCTCGGTGGGCCTGGGTGGTGGCCTGCCGTAGGGGGGTTTGGTTGTCGCGGGCGTAGATGATTACCGGACCTTGAACCGATAGCGGCAAGGGCCGCACCGCAAACCGCTGCCACTCCATCAAAATCCACAGGGCCACTAGGGCGGTGAGGCCCGTAAAACCATACAGCCCGTAGCGAATCCCTTTGACGTATGCAGGGGGAGGGTTTTGGTACTTGAGCAGCACCGCGTCGGCCAAATCTGGAGGCCCCAGGGTCAGAGTATCGCCGTGGCGCAGCTCCAAGGTTTTAATCCGCCGCTTGCCAATGTAGATCCCGTTGGTGGATTTCTCGTCGCGGATGGTGAAGTTACTGCCCGGCTTCTTGCTGTCCCGCGCTAGGCTACTGTGGACCTGGCTGACGATGGGGGCCTGCACCACGATGTCGCACTGCTTTGAGCTGCGGCCCACTAAGTAACGATCGCCCAGCAGTGGATAGGCACTGGCCTGGGAGTCTGTCGATTCTTGGACCAGCAGTTGCGGGACACGGGCGTTGGGTTTGAGGGCCAGTTGGGAAAAGTCCACCCGGTTGCGGACCGCATCGATGGCTTGGGTGAGGGTGTTGAGGAGCGTTTTGGGGCGGTTGGGAGGGGGAGAAGCCATAGGGTATCTAAACGCGTATCGCCATTTTAGTCGAGACCGCCCCTATGCTGGTGCAGGGCCTATCACGCTAGCCCTTTAAAGCAGCATCTGACCCGATGCCCCCTAGGGCCAGGGTACCTTGGAGGCTTACCAGCGCCGCGTCCGCTGGATAATGTCCATGACCGCCGACCCCACCGTCAGCAGCAGCAACAGCCACAACAGCCCACCGGGAATAAAGGTCAACACCCCTAGCCCACGCCCGACCCACACCAGCAGTGTCAAACCCAAGCAAACCAAGAAAGCCGTTGTATGGGGCAGCTTCTGCAGCATAGCAAACCTAGCGATCGCAACTTACGGTGACTCAGACTACGGAAAAAGATCTAGTCAAAATTAACAATAAACCAGAAACATTGTCAGCAGTCAGGCTGTCTTTCATAAATAATACAGGCCCAACGGGATAAGGTTTTGATCAGTATTTGTACCCATCCGCACTTCTTTGAAGGAAGTAACGGCGACCCGGAGCAATTGACCGCCTTAACGCTGACTTACCGTCGCTTGGAGGAAGTGCAGTGGTCAGATTGGCCTCCATATGTCTGCCGATCTGCAGACGCACAGCGCCGATTTTAGCCATTAAGCTTGTCGCAAACTTTATCTCTCGGTCCTCCAAATTCACTCATCCTTATTTAGGGGATTGATAGGGTGAAAACGTGAACCTACCTGAAGTCCAACCCGAATTTTTGGCTTCGAATACTATTTGCTCAGTGATATACAGTTGCCAACTATGACAGCACTTATCGCGAATGTCGCATCAGCTTCTACATCGAACATCAGCCTATCGCTAAATCGCCAGGCGTTGATTGAAGGAGACATCCTCCTACAAACCCGCAACCATTCAGCTTGGGGCGGCGCCGTCACAGCACAGATGTTTCTGCCGCGCCACCGCAGCGCCGTGTGGTCACAAATTACCAACTACTCACGCTGGGTGGAGTTCTTTCCCGATGTGGTTCGCAGCGAGATCATTGGAGCCAGCCAGGGGAAGAAGCGACTCTATCAGCTCGCCCGCAAAGCGTTCTTGTTTTTCACCGCCGAGGCCGAAATTCAGCTCAGCGTCTCGGAGCTGATAGACAAAACCAGCCAGAAGCTGCAGTTTGTCATGGAGCAGGGCACTTTCAAAGACTTTTCGGCAACCCTAGAGCTGCAGGACTACGACCAGGGCACCCTGCTCACCTACTCGGTGCAGGCCACCCCTAGCTTCCCGGTTCCCAGCACCATCATCCAGCAGGCGATGCGCTTGGACCTGCCGGCCAACATGAAGCAGATGCGCCGCGTGATTTGCGGTCGGTAGCGGGTTTGGGGAACCGAACCTCGGGGAATTGCCTTAGCCAGCGCTAAAAATATAAAAAAGCGTAGCGACCAACGCTATACAATACCCCTGGACTCAGTTGGGGAATTGACCTATGCGACTGCTGGTGATGGGCGGGACCCGTTTTATCGGAGTATACCTGGTTAAGCGACTGGTGCAGGCCGGTCACGAGGTTGTCCTCCTCAACCGGGGCAAAAGCGATCCCCCTTTGCCCGACCTGCCCCAAATCCACTGCGATCGCAAGGACAGCGCGGCCCTCAAGGCTGAGCTCGCGGGCGAGCGGTTTGATGCCGTATTTGACAACAACGGCCGCAGCCTGAGCGATACCCAGACCTTGGTGGAGGCGCTGGGCGGCAACTTCCAGCAGCTGATCTACGTTAGCTCAGCGGGAGTGTACCTTAAATCTGACCAGATGCCCCACGTCGAGGGGGACCCCGTCGATCCCAAAAGTCGACATTTAGGGAAGCATGAAACCGAGGCCTATTTAGCGGAGCAAGGACTGCCGTTCACATCGGTGCGCCCGGTGTACATCTACGGCCCCCAGAACTATAACGACATTGAAGCCTGGTTCTTTGACCGCATCTTGCGCGATCGCCCAGTCCCCATTCCCGGCAACGGCATGCACCTAACCCAGATGGGCCATGTGGACGACCTAGCGGCAGCGATGGTGGCGATGCTGGGCTGTGAGCCGGCCAAGGGCAAAATCTACAATATCTCCGGCGAGCGGGCGGTCACCTTTGACGGCTTGGCCCGGGCTTGCGCAATGGCGGCGAATAAGTCCCCGGAGGATGTGCCGCTCGTCCATTACGACCCCGCTGACTTTGATTTCGGCAAGCGCAAAGCCTTTCCGCTACGGATGCAGCACTTTTTTACCGATATTCACAGCGCTAAAACTGACCTGGGGTGGAGCCCCGCCTATGACCTGGTGGCCGGTCTCGCGGACTCCCTACAGCGAGACTACCTCGCCTCAGGGCGGAACGGGACGGAGGTTGACTTTAGCCTGGACGATGAGATTATGAAGGCTATGGCCTAAGCGAATCTTTCGCCTGTCATCACCCTCGCCAGTCCTAGCGGTAGGACGCTACCGCTAGGGATTTCTGTATAGCCCTTACGCCGACGCTTCGGCTTCTGCCGTCTTCTGGGGCAGTACGTAGAGGATGCCCGACAGCACAGTGAGGCCAACCGATACCCAAAAGGCCACCGCCGCCACCGCTTCCCCCACTGGGGGTAAGGGAGCCAGCAACAGCGCGATCGCCCCGATCTGGCTGACGGTCTTCAGCTTGCCCCAGATGTTAGCGCCGCTGATCTTAGGGCGGCTGACCCGCCACCCGGCGATCGCCAGCTCCCGCGCCAGGATAATGCTTACGCCCCAGGCGGGAACTGCACCTATCTGAATCAGGGCCATAAGGGTGCAGAGCACCAGCAGCTTGTCCACCAGCGGGTCGAGAAACTTACCCAAGTCGGTAACCTGATTGAGCCGCCTTGCTAGGTACCCATCTAGCCAGTCAGTGGCGGCAACCACCAGAAACACCGCGACGCTCCACCAGCGAGCGGTGGGGGTGGGCTGCAGCAGGAGCACCAGAATAATGGGGATGCCCGCGAGTCGCGAGAAGGTAATCCAGGTGGGCAGATTAATAGAAGCCATAGGGTGGGGACCGTTGCAGTGGCCTTCATTTTCGTCTCACCTGCGGCAACCCGTAACCCCCTGCAAGTTAGATTGTTGATGACTGGGCTTAGCGAGGGAAGTTTCTCTCTAAAGCTCTGCTCGTCGCTCTCTAGTAGGCCCCATCGCGGCGCATCACTACCCAGACCGTCTTCCCCAGCAGCTGCAGGTCATACCAAATCGACCACTTGTCTTGATAGTCCAAATCCAGCTTCACAATATCCTCAAAGTCGCTGATCCGCGATCGCCCTTTGGTCTGCCATTCGCCGGTAATGCCGGGCTTCACCTGCAGCCGGCGCCAGTGGTGGGAAGCATACTGCTGCACCTCATCTGGGGTAGGGGGGCGGGTACCCACCAAGCTCATATCCCCCCGCAGCACGTTCCACAGCTGGGGCAACTCATCCAAACT
>JBCCAG010000341.1:0-4794 GCA_039814955.1 Cyanobacteria bacterium P01_A01_bin.135 | reverse complement strand
GCTTTGACGTTGCCGGTGTTCTGCACCATGCCCATAGGGTAGGGGAAGCCCTCTTCCCCCCAGTAAAAGTCATTGATGCCGATGGTCTTTTGGTAGGTGGCGTGGTTGGGGCGATCGCTCAGGGAAACAATGGTGGTGGCCAGATGCTTCATAAAGTTACGGCCCACCTGGTCTGAGCGATTAGCCAGGCCGTTGGGGTGGGCATCATTGGCCGAGCGCAGCAGCAGTACCGCCGAGTTGATCGCCCCGCAGGCCGCCACCACCACATCCGCCGCAAACTGGTGCGTCACCCCGTTCAAGTGGGCTTCCACCGCCGTCACCTCTCGCCCCGAGTCACTGGTGTGCAGCCGGGTGACCTGCGCCCCGGTGAGCAGGGTGACATTATGCTCCTGCCGCACCGGCTGAATGCAGTTCACCTCCGCGTCCGCCTTGCCCTCCACCAGGCAGGGGAAGCCGTCGCAGGTGTCGCAGCGGATGCAGCTGCCCAGGGTCTTATCCACCTCGTTGAGCTTCAGCCCGACCGGCAGGTGAAAAGGGGAACAGCCCAGAGACTGCAGCCCGTCCACCAGGCGCTGCATATCCGGCTCGTGGCGCACCGGCGGGTGGGGGTACTCGCCCCGCTCGGGCTCGGTGGGGTCTTCTCCCACCTGGCCATGGACGTTGAACAGGCGCTCGGCCTCAGCATAGTAGGGGGCAAAGTCGGCGTATTTGAGGGGCCACTCCGGGGAGATGCCGCCCTTGTGCTCCACCCGCTCAAAGTCCCGCTCCCGCAGGGGCAGCAGCGCCGCGCCGTACACCTTGGTATTGCCCCCCACCCAGTAGCAGGTTTGGGGGTGCAGGGTTTTGCCGTCCTTGTCGCACCAGTCTTCTTTGGCATAGTAGCGCTGCTCCTGGTACACCAGTCGGGGGTCCCAGTTGGCCTTCTCCCGGGGCAAGAACCCGCCCCGCTCTAGGATCAAAATGCGCTTGCCGGTGGGGGCCAGGGCGTGGGCCAGGGTGCCGCCCCCAGCCCCAGTGCCAATAATGATGACGTCGTAGCGATCGCGGTTGGTCATAGAGTCACGCCGTTTATTGCATTCGCTTTTATCGCACTAGATCAAGCAGCCACACATCCACCGAGAACCGGCCCGGCCCCAAGGCCAGCAGCACCAGCAGCACCAGCACATAAATCAGCGCCTTTTCTTGGCTAGGGGGCTCTCCCTTACCCGCCGGTCCGTCGTACTCCCCCGCGGGAATTAGGTAGGGGTCTGGGGCCACCAGCGGCATCCTAGCTACTATCTCCAGGTACAGCGCAAAAACCATAGAGCCCAAGATCGATACACAGGCCAGCGGCGTTAGCAGCCCCAGCACTAGGCAGCCGCCCCCCAACACCATGGAGGTGGCCGACAGGGCGCAGAGCGCCAGCGGCATCTTCAGGTGTTTGGCCCACTGCTGCAGGTGGGTGAGCTTAGGGATGCCGTGCAGCACAAACAGGACGCCAATACCGACTCTTAAAACCAGCAGCACCCAGCTCTGCAGGTCAGTAGGAGCGGTATATAGCGATGACAATAAATCTAGGGCGGGGCGCAGGAAGGGCAGCATAGGCGGCGTCAAATCATTCTTGAGACTGGCTTGGGCGCTTTAGGCTGATTAGAGCACGGCTAGATTAATGTAAGGTGATTGCGTACAGCGAGGTTTCCGTTGTGGCAAATAGCCGCTTGCCCTCCGGGCCGCCAAAGGTGACGTTGGTGCACACCTCAGGCACGAAGATTTTACCCAGCTGGGTCCCGTCTGGGGCGTAAACCTGAATACTGTCGGCGGAGCTAGTGAACAGGTTGCCCTGGGCATCTACAGCCATGCCGTCGGGCTGCCCAGGCGAGACTATGGCAAATACCCGACTGTTACTGGCCTGGGGCTGGCCCGAATCATCCACCGAAATGTCGTAGGCGCGGATGGTGTGGTGACCTTGGGGGTAGTTGACCTGGGAGGTGTCAGAGACGTACAAAATGCTCTCATCAGGGCTGAAGACTAGACCGTTGGGCCGTTCCATCTCGGTGACTACGGGGGCGATTGCCGCTGTTCCTGGGTTAAACCAAAACACAAAGCTGCCCGCTTGCTCCTGATCACCGCCGCAGCCCTCCGACGGCTGCGTCAGGCCAAAGGGCGGATCGGTAAACCAGATGCTGCCATCCCCCTTGACCACCACATCGTTGGGGCTATTGAGCCGCTTGCCCTGGTACTGGCTGCACAGCACCCGCCACTGACTGTCGTGGTCGCGGCGCAGGATGGCCCGCTGACCGTGGGAGCAGGCGACGATGCGGCCTTGGTGGTCTAGGGCATTGCCGTTTTGGTAGTGGGAAGGCTCACGAATGACGCTGATGCCGTCTGCAGGGCTCCAGCGAAACAGCCGGTTGCCGACGACATCGCTCCAAATGAGGCTGTCATCTTGCGGTAAGTAGACCGGGCCTTCGCTGTGGTGCGCGCCGCTGGCCAGCTGCTCTAGGGTTGCGTCAGGGTCAATCAGCGCGTCTAGGCGGGCATCGTAGCGGGCGATCGCGTCGGGCATGAGAGGATACAGGGCAGCAACGCCCAGAGTTTAGCACTGAACTCTGGTGGGGCTATAGTACTCTCGAATACGGTGGGATGAGCCAGCGACATCGACCTGCCTAAGCCAGGTCTCCTGGCTTTAAGCCCACCCAGCGATCGCCCTCAAGCTGCACAATCATCATCTTGACGGGTTCATCCCCGACGGTGCCGGAGAGGTGGCCCTGCCGGCCTTGAGCGTTGGGCTGGGTATTCTGGTCGCCGCCAAAAGAAATTTCCCCCGGCCCCATCTCCACCCGCTGGCCGTCCATGGTCTCCACAAACCAGGTACCTGATAGAGGGATAATCCACTGCGGCTGCGGATTTTCGTGCCATTCCCCCACCCAGCCGACGGGCAGTTGGGCAAAGATAATTTTGGATTCCGCCGTGAGCAGGCGGTTATTCCACTGCGGGGCGGCATCTCCCCCCATGCTCTCGCGCTCAAAGTTGGTGAGCTCGCACTGGGTCTGGTGGCTGACGCCCTCGTTGTCGGTCCACACGTGCCAATAGCTAAACTTTGGGGCGGCAGCGCTATCAGAACCATTGGACATGAGGCTTCCTCCTAATTGGTTAGGCAATTGGTAAGGGGCACCGCTAGTGTAAGCGGTAACTGCCCTAACACAGTCCCACCGAGGAGCGAGCTTGGTGAGCAGCGATCGCCCGCCGCCCTATTCCCGCTCCACAAACACAATATTTTCTGTGTACTGCTCAAACGTGTCGTCGTGGCTGATCACAAACAGCTGCCGGAATGATTTAATATTGGCGATCGCCTCCGCTAGCCCCAGTCGCCGCCGCCGGTCCATATTCGTGGTCGGCTCATCAAAAAAAGCAATGTCAATGTCGGCTAGCACTCTCAGCAGCGCCAGCCGTACCGCTAGGGCCGCGCACATCTGCTCGCCGCCGGAGAGATTGATGAAGCGGCGGCGGTGCGCCCCCTCCTGTACCAGAATGTCGTAGTCCCGGGTCCACTCCAGGGCCACATTGGGCCGGTTGAGCAGCTCGCGAAATAGCCGGTTGGCCTCTTGAGACACAGCGTACACATAGCGTTCGGTAATTCGGGGCCCTGCCTCTTTGTATACCTTGCGGGCAAAGTTGATGAACCGCTTTAGCCGCTCCTTTTGCTTCAGGTCTGTCTGGGCCTGGTCACGGGTTTCCGCTACTTTGGCCAGTTGTGCCAGGCGCTGCTCTAACTCGCTAAGGCGCTGGCGCTGCTGAGGAAGCTGGCCTTCCAGGCGGTCCGCCTCGCTGCGCAACTGTCGCACTTGGGTCTCCACCTGCTGGCGGCGATCGCTGTCGAAGCTGGCTTTGGCAGCCTCGTACTGCTGCTGCTGTTGCCCGTGCGCCTGGGTGAGCTGGACCACCTGGGCCTCGACCTCTGCTAGTGCCGCCTGACGCGCGTCAAGCTGCTGGCTCTCCGGCTGCTGCTGCAGGTAGATGAGATGGCTCTGGCGATGGGCGTCGCGGGTTTTGGCGTGGGTCTGCTGGCGATCGCGGAGGCCTGCGAATTGGGCCAATTTCTCGTCTACGGCAGCGATCGCCTGCTGCATTTCTTCTCGTGCCCCCTGGTGCTTGGCGTAGTGCTTGGCCAGGGCGGGCTGCTGCTGTTGCTGCTGGGTGAGCAAGGCGGCGCGGGCGTGGGGGTTGTCTAGGGCGGCGAGGGCTTTGCGGGTGTCCTGGAGCTGCTGATTCACCTCACCCTCGCCTTTCAGGGCTTCATTGAGCTGATTAATCTGGTCCTGCAGCGCTGTGATTTCTTGAGTAGCCTGCTGATGACGATCGCTCACCTCATCGCGTGTAGAATAGCGGGCGCGATCGCGCTGAGCTTGGTCTAGGATGGCGGTCACCTGTTTGAGCTGGGCAGTGAGGGATTCGCTGGAGGTCTGCTGGGCAATATCTTTTAATATGTCGTCCAAGGATGCGATGACGCTGGCGTTGAGGGCGATGCCTGACTCTAGGGTGGCCAGTGCCGACTCTACAGCATCTGAGGCCAGCAGCGGCGCAGCGGCTTGGAGCTGACGCAGCACCGCCAGCGCCGCGTCGGCCTCCCCGGCGTACTGCGCTTGTTGACTGCTGCACTGGGTAACCAATCGCCGCAGGTCCGCCTCAAACTGCTGGGCAGCATCTACCCGGCCTATTTGGGTGCGCAGCCGGTCTCGCTGAGCCTCCAGCTCGGGGATTTGCTCTAGGCTTTGGGCTAGCTCGTCTAGCTGGGTCAGGGTCTTTGCCAGCCGC
>JBCCAG010000770.1:0-2291 GCA_039814955.1 Cyanobacteria bacterium P01_A01_bin.135 | reverse complement strand
CCAAGCTGGGTTAGGTGATCGGCTCGCGGAAGCCGGGGAATAGGGTCAACCCACCGTCGATGAACAGGGTCTGACCCGTAATATAGGAGGCATCGTCAGAGGCTAAAAATGCAGCGGCGATCGCCATTTCCTCCGGCGTACCGGCCCGCCCCATGGGGATAAACTCCTCAATCTTCTCCCGCTCTTCAGGGTCATTAATCCAGTCGTCGTTGATGGGGGTGATGGTAGCCCCAGGGCCAATGGAATTTACCCGAATGCCTTGGCGGGCGTACTCCAGCGCTAGGGTACGGGTCATGTTCTCCATGCCGCCCTTGCTCATGGTGTAGGCCAGGTAACCCGGACGAGGGATAATTTCATGGACGCTGGAATTATTGATAATCACGCCCTTGACCTTGTTCTCAACGAAGTGCTGCAGGGCGCGGCGGGCGCAGAGGTAGGCGCCCCGTAGGTTCACGTCCAGCATCTTATCCACTTTGGAGATTTCGATTTCATGGGAGGGGCCTTCCATCTGGATGCCGGCGTTGTTGATCAAAATATCGAGGCCGCCCAACGCCAAAATGGTCTCATCAAACAGCCGGGTCACATCCTCCGGCTTAGAAACATCCGCCTGAATTAATACGGGCACTTTAGCGCCACAGCTCTCCGCCTCTTTGCAGGTCTCTAGCATGGCCTGTTTCGTCTCCTCAGCTTCCTCTAGGCTGCTGTAGTAGTTGACGGAAACATTGGAGCCTTCTTTGGCAAACTGCAAGGCGATCGCCCGACCGATGCCAGAGCTAGCCCCTGTAATCAATACGTTTTTACCCTCAAGTCCCCGCATAGTGATTGGTCCCATGATTTTCACTCCGAAGGGTATCGGGAACTTGCTAGGTTTTGCATCCTTCTCTAGCAATGGTTTTGGTTGTTCTACCATCGGCGATCGCCAAAAGGCACTTTAGACAGAGGCAGAGCGCCGCCCCATTGCCATTAATAGAAGTTATAAAGCCTGCCCTCTAGCGACGACCGCTACTTGGCCCCCCTGTGGAAACGCCCCCCGCCAAAGTTGCCCGTAAGATTGGTCTGCGCTATGTCACCGACCAGCAGCCGGGCATTTTCCGCCAAAAAGTGGGGCGGGGGTTCAGCTACATCGATCCAGCGGGCAACCGCATTCAGGATAAAGCCGAGCGCGATCGCCTCAAGGCGCTCCCCATCCCTCCCTCCTGGCGCGACGTTTGGATCTGCCCTTACGAGAACGGCCATCTGCTGGCCACCGGGCGCGACGCCAGAGGGCGCAAACAGTACCGCTATCACCCAGACTGGCGCAAGCTGCGGAACCAGGTCAAGTTTGAGCGGCTAGTGGTATTCGGCCAAATTCTTTCGAAGATTCGAGCCCAAACAGATGCGCACCTGAGGCTGTCCGGGCTACCCCGCGAGAAGGTGCTGGCCCTGGTGGTCAAGTTGCTGGAGCGGACCCTGATTCGGGTGGGGAATGTCGAATACGCCCGCCAAAACAACTCCTACGGACTCACAACCCTGCGCACCAAGCATGTAGATATTGCCGGCAGCGAGGTGGAGTTTGAATTTACCGGCAAAAGCGGCGTCGATCATCACATCGAGCTCAAGGACAAGCGTCTCGCCAAGGTGATCAAGCGCTGCTATGAAATTCCGGGGTACACCTTGTTCCAGTACGTTGACGATGACGGGCAGAAGCAGCAGGTGGATTCCGGCGACGTGAATGACTACCTTGAGGAGCTGACCGGCGAGGACTTTACCGCCAAGGAGTTTCGCACCTGGGCTGGAACGGTGCTGACGGCGCAAGAGCTCAGCGCCCTAGACCCGAATCAATCAGAAATAGACGCTAAGCAGCAGGTAACCGCAGCCATTAAAGCGGCAGCCAAGCAGCTCGGCAACCGGCCCGCGACCTGCCGCAAGTACTACGTCCACCCCCGGGTGCCAGAGGCTTATCTAGCAGGAGATCTTGTCCCTGTGATGCAGTCAACCGAGGCGACGATTGAGTACCTAGAGCGCTATGAGTGCGCCGTTCTGAAGCTGATTGGGTCCTGGCAACCCAACTTGCCATAGTCTCGGCTCAGCGTTCATAGGCGTAGCTAAAGACGCCTGACTCAATGCCAAAAGCGATCGCCGGGAAGAAGCTAATTGAAAAGGCGGCACCCAGATTCGAACTGGGGGATGGAGGTTTTGCAGACCTCTGCCTTACCACTTGGCTATGCCGCCTTGTCGTACGGTCCTCTATCATACCCCGTAACTTCCTTCGCAGAGCAGCAAATTTTACGACACCAGCTCCGCCAATCGCT
>JBCCAG010000334.1:0-4842 GCA_039814955.1 Cyanobacteria bacterium P01_A01_bin.135 | reverse complement strand
CCAAACTATTCCCATCGCTATCTTTTTTGCCGCTGAGGCGGGGCGGATGTCGGTGGCGATCGCCTGGGTCTTGCTCATGGTGGGGGTGTCTTTGGTGGCCATTGCCGGCGTCAATCGCGGCAGCCGGGGGCGATCGCGCCACCAATTCAATCTCCTTCAGCGACTCTTCGACAACGTTTTTTTTGGCGTTAAGGGACGCCGTATCTCTGCTGTTCAAAATAAGGCCAGGCACGGGACCTATGCGCTTAGCACCCGCCGTGATCTGAGCTCTGAGCCCGCTGAACCGGGACTAGCTATTAATAAAAGCTCAGATGCCGAGCTGCGGGTCAACATTGAGAAACAGGTGCCGGGATTTCACCTGCGGGCCCGGTTTCGGGCCGGGAGAGACCCAATGGGGCTGCTGGGGGCGTCGGGGTCTGGGAAGAGCATGACCCTGCGGTGCATTGCCGGATTAGAAACCCCATCCACGGGGCGCATCGTCCTTAACGGGAGAGTTCTGTTTGATGCTCAGCAGAGCATCGACATCCCTAGCCGCGATCGCAAGGTGGGGCTGGTGTTTCAGAACTATGCCCTGTTCCCCCATCTAACGGTGGCTCAGAATATCGCCTTCGGCATGCAGGCGGTGCCCAAGGCAAAGCGATTTGCTAGGGTGGCGACCTACCTGGAGCAAATTGGGCTAGCGGAACTGGGCGATCGCTACCCCAATCAGCTCTCTGGCGGGCAGCAGCAGCGGGTAGCCCTGGCGCGGGCATTGGCTATTCAGCCCGATATTCTGCTCCTGGATGAGCCCCTATCTGCGCTGGATACCTACCTGCGCAGCCAAATTGAGCGCCTTTTAATCGAAGTGCTTTCCACCTACGGCGGGGTAGCGCTGTTCATCACCCACAAGCTAGAAGAAGCCTATCGCGTTTGCGCGGATATTCTCGTGTTGTCCCACGGACAAATCGTAGCCCGGGGCCATAGAGAAGACGTCTTTTCCCGCCCACCGACCGTTGAGGTGGCCAGGGTAACGGAGTGCAAAAACTTTTCCCTGGCTCGCCTTGCGGACCCAACCAATGGGGACCCAATTGGCCTGGACTCAACCGGCCTAGCCCCAACCTACATTGAAGCGGTGGACTGGGGATGCTTGCTAGAGGTTATCGACCCCATTCCTGCAAGTCTGGCCTGTCTAGGTATTCGGGCACACCACATCCGCTTCCCCAGACAGGCTGACCAGAGCAATACCTTTCCGGGCTGGCTAACAACGATTAGCGAGACGCAGCATCGGGTCAGCCTGTACATCAAGCTGCACGCGCCGCCAGAGCACCCTCAGGACTACCATCTTCAAGCTGAAGTCTATCGCGAGCGGTGGGACCGGCTCAAAAGCCGGCCGTTTCCCTGGAATATTCGCCTCGATCCGGTGCACTTAATGATGATGTCTCAGTAGAAAAACTTCCGGATAGTGGGGGCCGTAGGTTCGAATCTCGCCGCTTCAGCTTTCCTGGTATCGTTTGTATGGAGCGGCAATTGCTACATAGCGCTCGTTATACGGTAGGGGACGATAAAGGGGCTAGAGCTCACGTGCTGAGCGGTGTCCATAACAAACCTTGCTCTAACTGAGCATCCAACTCGCCTTCGGCGGGTAACCCCACGAAGAAACCTACCGTTTCTTATAAGGTAGTGAGGCTATATATGTCGCTTATGCTAGCCGACGGTTGCGTAATTAATACAAGGGGAAATCCAAATGGATTTGATGGGAATGATGAATCAGGCCATCGAGATGAGCGACACCGAGGCCAACGGTGACCTGATGGGGTCCCTGCTGGGGGCCATGAACAGTGCCCCGGTCGAAAATAGCAAGATTGGCGGTATCGCCAGCGCCCTCCAAGGCGTGCTGCAACAGAAGGGAAACGCCAGTGCTCTGATGAATGTACTGCAGATCGTGGCCACAACGGGGGCCATTGAGCGGCTGCTGGCCTCTGAACAGGTGAGCGCGATCGCCGCCCAGGTGGGGGCTGACCCACAGATGGTGCGGACGGTAATTCCGCTGATTGCTCAGTTTCTCGCCAAGGGGTCTAACGCTCAAGGGGAAGGCATGCTGGGGAAGGTCCTCTCTGGGGAGGTGGACCTGGGCCAAATGGCGAACTTGATTAGTATGGTGAGCAAGTTCACCCGCTAGCGGTAGCGCTTTTAATGCAGCACTTTTAAAGGGCGATCGCGGGTGAATCAATCGATTGGCGGTGGCTGAATGGGGACCGGGACCCTACGGCCATAGACCGCCTCAATTTGCTCGGCAGCCAAGGTGCGAATTAGGTAGAGCTGCAGCGGCTCGCCCAAGCTCAACTCGCGGCCCGCCGCTGCCGTCAGGGTCGCTTCGTCATGCTCACCAGATTTAATCGTGCCGGTATCGCTCTCCACTAGGTGGGTTCTGAGAAACGCCAAGATTAGGGCCTTAGCGTAGCGGGAGCCGATTAGCCGGTGCTTACCAATCAGGGCCGAAAAAATGCCCTCGGCATTCACCCGTCCGGGCTTGGAGGTAAAATGGGTTCCCGTCTGAAGCAGGGCCAAATACTTAGAGGTTGACCTCGCCCAGAGGAACGGATAGATTTGCTCGGTGACTACGGGAGCCACAATGTCGTTGCTGCCCGAGATCATTAGCAGGGGAACGGTGACTTGGGCCATGCCCTCTGGCCCGTAGAGGTAGCCGCCCATGGGGTGCATGGCCACTGCCGCACTGATGCGCTCATCTCGAAGTCGGTAATCCTCAGGCGGCAAGAACTGAGCCTGGCACTCTAAATACAGCGCGATATTGAGAATCACGTTTTCTTGGCTGCAGGACTGAATGAGTCGGGCCTGGTTGATTCTCGCTCCCGCCAGGGCCAACGCCGTTGACCCTCCCAAAGAATCCCCCATGACAGCAATGCGGTCAAGGTCTAAGCGGCTAGCCCAGGGCGATCGGCTGGCCCGTCGCTCTAGATCGTCAATTAAAAGAGAGATCTCCTGAGGGCGATTGATGAATTCTGTGGGGTTGAGGAGGGTATTGAAGCGGCCCTCTAAAAAGCCTTGGCGATAGCTTAAGTCACTGCCCACATGGGCAGGAATCATCACCACAAACCCGTGGGAGGCTAAGTGCTCGGCGATAAAGGTAAAGCTGGCCTGCTCATCCCCAAAGCCATGGGAGATAATCAAGATCGGGGCTGGCGCTTCCAGGGCCTCTGAGTAGTAAACATCGACTGGAAATTCGTAGTCGATGGTGGTGTTGGGCTGCCCTGGGGTCGGCGCCGCCACCGTAATGCTCTGGCTGCTGACGGCATAGGGGCCCGGCTGACTGAGGGTGCTGAGGCCAGAGTCTGGGAGCGATGCGGAGTCTGAGATAGAGGACGTCGAGGCAATCTCAGCCAGCGCCTGCTGCTGGATGGCCTCAACGACAGCCTCGTTATAGTCAAAATACACCGTCAGGACTCGGCGCAGCTCTAGCAGGTCTCGCAGCCTGACGTGGATGCGCTCGGTGGGAAACTGCCGTAGAACATCGATTACGCTCCAATTGTCCGCCCCCGCCGCCGCTGCATTGATGAGCGCCGCCCGCAGCCCATAAAATCCTTCGACCTCGGGGTGAATGCGAATCACCTTTCCCAGGTTAGTCAGCACATCTCGCCCCAGAGGCGAGTAGGTGACGTTGCTGATGGTCGCTCGATCGAAGGGAACAGTCCGCTGCAGCTGCTCGCGAAGGTTGTCCTGGAGAGCTTCTGGCAAGAAGCTGACAATCAGCGATAGATCCCCTGTAGTCTCCCCCGTCTCAGCAAATTCCTCTAGGGCGTCAACGGAGAGCTCTAAAGACAGCGGCCCATCAAGAACGACCTGAATCTCCTCGGCCCCCGTCGCTGGGCTGGGACGAAAAACGCCCCCCAGTCCAGCAATGGCCAGGCAGGCAATCGAAAGCCCCGTTTTTCCAAAGCGCGACAGGCTAACCATAGATTTAGTGACCAGCGTTGTGGTGACGTTACCCCTACCTTTATACCTCGCCCAAGGTGAAATCTATTCCCTGCTGAGAGAAAACACATGAGACCCGTCGAACGGGGTAATGCGGAAAGCCCAACCTGCTAGTTTTAGTGAAAAATACTATAATTTCACAACAGTTATCTTCCTAGACACAACCGCTAAGCAGGACTTTTGCCCCGTGTTTACCACCGCTCCCCGCCGCCCCGATACTGCCTCTTCCCAACCGACTCGCCCTCCGCAAGACTTGTTTGCGGCTATTCATGATCTCAAGCAAGAGATGAATGCCGTTATTTTGGCCCATTACTACCAAGAGGGGGACATTCAAGATGTCGCCGACTATATTGGTGACTCTTTGGGGTTGTCCCGTCAGGCGGCGGCTACCGACGCCGAGGTAATCGTGTTTGCTGGGGTCCATTTCATGGCAGAAACCGCCAAGATTCTTAACCCCGACAAGCTCGTGCTGCTGCCCGATCTCATGGCCGGCTGCTCATTGGCGGATAGCTGTCCTGCAGAGCCGTTTCGAGCCTTCAAGGCGGCCCACCCGGATCACATTGTCGTGTCCTACATCAACTGCACGGCAGAGATTAAGGCAATGAGCGATATCATCTGCACCAGCTCCAACGCCGTCAAGATCATTCAGCAAATCCCTGCTTCTCAGCCAATTATCTTTGCCCCGGACCGCAATTTAGGGCGCTATGTGGCCGCCCAAACCGGGCGGGACCTGCTGCTCTGGGAGGGAAGCTGCATCGTCCATGAAACCTTTTCAGAAAAGCGAATTGTGCAGCTCCAGGTGGAACACCCAGATGCAGAGGTGATCGCTCACCCCGAGTGCGAACAGACCGTGCTGCGGCATGCCAACTATAT
>JBCCAG010000763.1:0-2322 GCA_039814955.1 Cyanobacteria bacterium P01_A01_bin.135 | reverse complement strand
TCGGGAAGCCGCGCCAAGGCAATGTCCGGCTGCGGTTCGGAGTTCATTAGTGTAATGGGATGGGCTGAACGCACATCGGCTAAGCCATCAAACTGGGTCAGAAAATACTTAAATAGCCGATTATTTCGATTAGCGTGGTAGGGCGGCTCTGGGCTCACCTCGATCAATTCCCCATCTAGCAGCTCAATGCAGCGGCTCCCCAGCGCTCCCGACGCCACAATCTGGTGATACTCCTCAATGGAAAACCTTGCAGTCTGAACCACCATAGCTGACCTCGAAGCTGCAGCCCTGCCAGCATATCAATCACCCAGGATTAAAGATTATTCTCGACCGAGCCTAAACCAGCACCGCGATCGCCTACAGCGTCATCGGCGCAATGGGCTCAACCTCAGGGTAATCGCCGCCGATCTGGTTAGTGCGCAGCACCCACACCGACGCGCCGTGGTCTAAAAACACCTTGACGATGGTATCGCTGGCCTTGCGGGGCAGTAGGGTACGCCAGCTCCCCAAGCCCATCAGCAAATTGCGAATGGGCTCATCTTCCAGGGTGCTGCCCAGATTGTATTCGTTCTTTTCCCAGTCAGCGCGGGGGGTGCCAAAGGGCTGTAGGGCCCCCTGCAGCTCATCCCCCAACCGGGCCGCTTCCTGCAGTTGCGCTGCCTGGTGGGGGTGCCGCGCTGCCCAGTCCTGCAGCCGCTCGCCGTAGGCCTCGATGGCGTCTTCCATGCGCTCCAAGGTGGCGAACAGGGCTCGGTTTGAATCTTGGGAGCAGTTGTTGGCGGGGCCGACATAGGTACCCCCGGTGCCATCGCCGATGCGGTAGCGCGCTGCCATGGCGCTGAGCTGAGCCACCATGCTGGACAAAGGGGAGGGGCGGCTGAGGCCCACCTGGCGGCGCATGGCTTTGGCATCCACATCGTAGCGGCCCGTAAAGCTGTCCAGCTTCACCAGCAGATCGCACACCGGCCGCGTCCCTGCCCAGCCAAACTGGCGATCGCCCATGTAGCGGCTCCAGTGCAAGGCTCCAGAAATCAGGCCGTCGGTGTTGTGGGTGTAGATCTGGTGGTAGCAGATGTCAAACCGCAGCTCATCGGCCAGGGGGTCCCGCACCACCGTGGCGACGCCGTAGGCAAAGTGACCAAAGAAAACGGGACCGGCGGCGGCGGGCTCCCGCTGCTCGCCACCGATGCCACCGTAGGTATGCAGTAGCAACGCGCGATCGCCCACCTGCCAGTTGTCGATGGCGCTGCGCACCGCATCCGAAGTGCCGCTGTCCTGGGCGGCGCAGAGCACCGAGGCGGTGGTGCCCTTCTTCTCTTTGATGTCGTCCCAGGTTTCTTGGCGGATGTGGCGGTAGGCTGCCTTGCGGCCAAACAGCACCCGGTCCGGCTGCAGGCGCAGCAGCGATCGCGGGGCCAGGGCCTGGACCACGAACTGGCCGTTGTGGTCCACCGTCCCGTAGATGTACCAGCCCAGTTCGTTTTGGGGGGAAGCCTCTAGATTTTTTTGTGAGGAAGGGTAGCAGCCGTTTTGGTCCGCCACCACCGGGGGCAGTAGGACCAGGTCGCGGGGGCCATTGAACTGGCGGCGATCGCGGTCAAAGTGGATGACCTGGTAGCCGTGCTCTTCCTCCCGCCGCACAAACCGCACCAGGCCATAGTAGCGTCCGGTAATCTGCACCGGTTCGCTGGCGATGCGGATAGTCCAGGCGGGTTGGCCAGATTCTGATGCTGATTCTATTGCTGGGTCTACCGATCGCACCCCGGCCAAGGCCACCACCACATCGTCCACCGGGTGGGACCCCGCTAGGGACTCCAGGGGGCCTACCTGCTGCCAATGGTTGAGGCGCTCGGGGTGGATCAGCCCGCCGAAGCGGCTGCTGTACTCGGCATCGGCGCTAAAGTGCAGGTCTTTGGTCACCGCCCGCAGCCGCCGCTGTATGGGGGGCGTCTGGCACCAGCCGAGGCGCACCGTTTGCCCAATTAGGTGGCGGTGGTCTTTGGGGGCGTGGTAGACCTCAAACAGGACGCCGCCGTTCTGGCGCTGCCGCCGCTGGGGGAGAATTAATCGCCCCATCCAGGGGGCTACCGGGCGGTAGGTGGCGGTAGCGGGCCGCTGGATGGGGTAGATGGTGGGCCGGTTGTAGGGGGACTGGCGATAGCGCTCGTAGTTGCTGGGTTGGGCCGGGGGCAGCTCCGGGGTGTCCAGCAGCTCTCCCTTGAGGATGGCCACGATGTAGTCCACCGTTTGCTCCAGGGCTGTCTTGCCATCGGGCAGGGTGACGTTGGGATCGAGAATTCCCCCGGGCACTTGGTGACCCAC
>JBCCAG010000859.1:0-1947 GCA_039814955.1 Cyanobacteria bacterium P01_A01_bin.135 | reverse complement strand
GTGCGCCAAGAATGAAGGCCATATCCCCAACAGCGGCTACACCATCGTGATTGATATCGGCGGCGGTACCTGGCTGACCCGGTTAGTCGATGGGGAAGGGGAAGTCATTGACGAAAATGTGATGAACCGGGGCGGTTCCTACGAGCTCGCGGTCTCCATCAGCTTCGATCGCCGTCTGACGGATGCCCTGGGTACCTCAGCAGACCCTGGTCTGGTGATGGATGGATTTCGCAGCGCTCATACCTACGCTGACACCGGCCTCTCTTGGGAGGACTGGCTAGACGAGCACCTCGACCCCTGGTTTAAGGGCATTTTCCAAACTGTAAAAGCCCAATACACCCCCTACATGGCCAGGGTCACCAAATTCTTAGTCACGGGGGGCGGCTCCCACCTAATCTCCGAGCGGTTGGCGGGGCGTAAACTATTCACTGTCATGGGCGATCCCCAATTCGCCAACGTTCGCGGCCTATTTCTCCTCTCTCAAGACAACCAGCTATGCATGACAACAAAGTAAGGCTCAGCCAAGATGTGATCGAGAAGGCTCAGGTAATCGCCGCTGAATGGGGCCTTAAAAATTCTCGCGCTGCCGTCGAGGCGGTGTTTCGTAAATATGCCGATGAGTACCTGTACGGGCGGCAGAGCCCCGGCTTAATTGGAGCTGCGCCCCCTGTACCCGAATTTAGCTCGGCTAGCCGTCCTGCCGCCAACTGCGAGGCGCTCGATGCCCTAGATGATCTACTGGCGGCGTAGGCAACTCTAGGCATGGCGCTCAGCGCGTGGAGGCCTTGATCCCCCCATAGCGGCGATCGCGCTTTTGGTAGTCCTGAAGCGCTAGGTGGAACTCGGCCCGGTCAAAGTCGGGCCAGAGGGTGTCGGTGATATACAGCTCGGCGTAGGCGGTCTGCCACAGCAAAAAGTTGCTCAGCCGCATTTCGCCGCTGGTGCGAATCAACAGGTCCGGGTGGCGGATCCCGGCTGTGTACAGGTGCTGCTCAAACAGGGCCTCGTCAATGTCCTCTGGCTGCAGCTCTCCTTTCGCCACCCGCTGGGAGACAGCGCGGCAGGCCTGCACAATTTCCTGCCGACCGCCGTAGTTCTTGGCGATGGTGAACTGAATCCCCTTGTTGTCTCGGGTGGCGACCATCGCCTGCTCAATCTCCGCGCGCAGGGAGGCCGGCAGCTCGTCCAGCTTGCCCGCAAAGCGAATCTTGATATTCTCCCGCACCAGCTCGGCTAGCTCCTGGCGCAGCACCCGTTCAAACAGAGCCATCAAAAACTCTACCTCCTCCAGCGGACGGCTCCAGTTTTCGGTGGAGAAAGAGTAGGCGGTCAGGGCGCTGATACCCCAGTCGTGACAGCAGCGCAGCAGCGCCTTTAGCGCATCTACCCCCCGGCGATGTCCCATACTGCGGGGCAGTCCACGGCGGCTAGCCCACCGCCCGTTGCCGTCCATAATCACCGCGACGTGATCAGGCAAGCGATCGCGCCTGAGGTCAGCGGGTAGGTCCACCAGAGCTGTCTGCTTTGCCGTCATAATGTCTCCCAAGAATCGCTAGTCCCGCTCCAAAGTAGCAAGTGAATTTCACCCGTTTCCTCAGAATACGCCGATCTTGAAGATTCCTTTACATCGAATGCTATCCCCGTCCGGATTTTCGCTTATTT
Organism: Cyanobacteria bacterium P01_A01_bin.135; assembly: GCA_039814955.1. Lineage (GTDB taxonomy): Bacteria > Cyanobacteriota > Cyanobacteriia > CAKZMO01 > CAKZMO01 > JBCCAG01. The sequence continues at coordinate 285 of JBCCAG010000859.1, read as the reverse complement.
CGACCATCAGAGTCGGACAATAAGCGGATAACGCGAGAAATTAGACGGCGCAGCTGATTGGTGATCTGACGACCCAGATTCCGCAGCCGGGGAGACACCACTTCGCGCTCTCCCGTCTGGGCAAAGCGCTCTCGCAAAATCTCCCTGAGGCGGCTGCTGGTCAGCGGTCGGTTGAGCTGCCCCCGCTCGGCGACGGAAATCGAGCCGGTTTCTTCCGACACAACGACGCACAGGCAGTGCTCCACTCGCTCGGTGATGCCCATGGCCGCCCGATGGCGCGTCCCT
>JBCCAG010000497.1:0-3700 GCA_039814955.1 Cyanobacteria bacterium P01_A01_bin.135 | reverse complement strand
GGAAGGATCCTAGGTTTCAAAGCCCCCTTAAACCCAGATAATTCCTTGACCAGCGACACCGTGGTGATGCATCACCTCATCAAGTCTATGCCAGATTCAGAAAATTGCACCAGTGGTTATTCAGGTTTTTGAAGAATTTTTTCCGCTGGTAGCCCCTAATGGGTTGTAGGATCATCGGGTTTAGGATTGTCCCATCGCGCCATGCTGATTTAGCCCTATGGACCAGCCCTCTCTTGTCCGCTACGTCGATCCTGCTCGGGGAAGCGATCGCGGCTCTGGTTCCCAGGCAGCCCCCTTCCGCTCCATCACCCACGCCCTAACGCAGCTTAGCCCTCAAGGCACTTTGCGGCTAGCGGCGGGGACCTACAGCGCCGAGACCTTTCCCATCCGATTGCCCAAAGGGGTAACCCTGCTGGGCGACGAGCCGCGCCAGGGGCAGGGGGTAGTGATTCGCGGTGGGGGAAATTACCGCAGCCCCACCTTTGGTCTGCAGTCGGTAACATTGGTGCTGGCCAATCAGTCGGTGCTGCGGGGCGTCACCGTCACTAACCCGCAGGCCAACGGCACAGGGGCTTGGGTGGAGTCCACCGATCCCACGATCCAGTCCTGCCGGTTCCAGGGCTGCCGCCGGGAAGGGGTGTTTGTGCTGGGCAGTGCTCGCCCTCTGATTATCAATACCCGCTTTGAGCGCAATGACGCCAGCGGCATCTTCTTAATGCGTCAGGCTAAAGGGGAGCTACGGCAGAACCTGTGCCGCAATACGGGTTTCGGCATCGCCATCAGTGACGAGGCGGCCCCCCTGGTGGCGGACAACCACCTGGTAGACAATCGCTCCGGCATTGTGCTATCCCGCCGCTGCCGCCCAGTGCTGCGGGACAACCGGGTGCAGCGCAGCCGGGCCGATGGCCTAACTATCTTGGACCAGGCCCAGCCGGATTTAGGAGATGCCCAAAGCCCTGGCGGCAATCGATTAGAAGGCAGCAGCCGCTTTGACGTTAATAACAGCGGCGCTAGGGTCTTAGTATCCGCCGGCAACCAAGTCCACCCGGCCCGTGTCAGCGGCTCAATTGTCTTTCAGCCTGTCCTACAGCCGCCCTCCATTAGCGCCGCCGAGCCACCCCCGAGTCTGTCGCCCCGTAGTCCAAACCCCGAACCTAGTGAAGGCCCCAGCCCAGCCCCCGGTCTACAGGCGGAGTTTCCCGACATCGCCGACTCCTGGGCTGAGCCCTTCATCCTCTCCCTCACGAAGCGCAGCGTGATTCGCGGCTTTCCCGACGGCACCTTTCGCCCGAATGCCCCGCTAACCCGAGCCCAGCTCGCCGTGCTGCTTACCCAGGCCTGTCCCCTCGCCCCCCGGCGGCTGGCCCAAACCTTCAGCGACGTCAGCGAAGATTACTGGGGATACGAGGCGATTCAGCGGGCGACCCGCACGGGGTTCATCACGGGCTTTCCCGACGGCACCTTTCGCCCCGAAGCGCCCTTGACCCGACTACAGACCATGCTGGCCCTCAATAGCGGGCTACAGCTCACGGGCGGGACCCCCGAGGTGCTGGCCCTATACCGCGATCGCGCTGAGATTCCCAGTTGGGCGGTGGCGGCGGTGGTGGCGGTGACCCAGAACCGAATCGTGGTCAACCACCCCAGTCCTGACCTACTAGCCCCCCTGCGCACTATTAGCCGCGCAGAGGTATCAGCAATGATTTATCAAGGGCTAGTGGTACGGGGGGAAGCCGCCGCCATCAGCTCCCCCTTCATCATCTCGCCGTAGCTGCCCTTCAGATGACATGAGATGATGAGAAGATAGCTTTTTAGATTCAGTGTGAATAGATAGCCATGGCAAAAATTCAGTTTTCCCTCACAGGTACGCCGGAAGAGGTGATTCCCGACATCCGCATGACTCGGGCCAAGGACGGCACCAACGGCACCGCTACCTTCTACTTTGACAATCCACAGATCCTCTCCGAGGGGAAGATGGAGGATATTACCGGCATGTATCTGATTGATGAGGAAGGGGCCTTATCAACCCGTGAGGTGAACGGAAAGTTTGTAAATGGCCAGCCCGCCGCTATTGAGGCGGTCTACCCGATCAAGAGCGTGGACGAGTGGGATCGGTTTATGCGCTTTATGCAGCGGTACGGCGAGGAGAACGGGCTGGCTTTCAGTAAGTCATAGCGAATCAGGGCTGAGGCAGCGATCGCTCTCCACAAACCAAGGCGATCGCTGCCTTGAGTAATTATAGTGTGGCGCTCTCCGTGTTCAGCAGGGCGCTACCTGCGGAGCACGCAGGCGTCGCTCTTTAGCTTGTACGGAAGGGCTACTTCTGCGGTCTGAGCGCGTTCATCGTATTACAGACGGGCAAAATAGCAGTACTAGGCTTACTGAATCCGCCAATATCGGGCTAGCAGGGTATTACTCAGGTTTTCTCCCGATTCCTGATGCGATTCGAATGGCCAGCGCTGAGCTGAAGCGAAGAGCATATAACTTCTATAAGATTCCTTGCAGAGTCTTTATACAATCACGTTGACGCAGTCAAATTCCAGAATATATTCTATACAAAGAGACAGAGCAATTAGGTATATAAGAAGTTCCGATCGCCTCAGGGATTTACCAATTTATTAACGCTTTTGTCGGACTTATAGAGTATAACCAGTTCGCATTTTCTGAAGAAACTTTTGGGTGCTCAACCGCGACAGGAACTAACCAGACGAGCATTAAGGCTAGTTGCACAACTGTCGACTGCACAAATATTCGGTTGCGCGAAACATTGAGCTGTGAAGCTATCGCACTCACTCTACGGCGATTTCTGATGGCGTAGAGCATGAATTTAAGCGGCAACTTAACACGATTTACTCCCGTACCCAACCAGTGTAAAACGCTGTATCAAGCAAAAGACATGCTTTCTGAAGGCTTCTACCTCAGCAAGAACAAAAGATAATGTCCTTTTCGCCTAAAGACAGCGCCATCTTCTTGATTCAAATCGTAGATATCAACAAAAATACAGCCAATGAGTTCTAACACAAATAGCTCCACAGCTCCGAATGATTCCAGCTCTACAGGAATTAACTACGGTGAAGCCCTCCAGAAGTCGCTGCTGTTCTACGAAGCCCAGCGCTCTGGCCCCTTACCAGAAGGTAACCGCATTGAGTGGCGCGGTGACTCAGCCCTACAAGATGGATCCGACGTCGGAATTGACCTAACTGGGGGCTACTACGATGCCGGAGACCACGTGAAGTTTGGCTTCCCTATGGCTGCTTCCATGACTATGCTGAGCTGGGGAGCGCTAGAGTACAAAGATGCCTACGTCGCCAGCGGCCAGTTAGATGAGCTTAAGGAGGCGGTGCGTTGGGGGACTGACTTCCTGCTGAAAGCCCATGTCTCCGAGAACGGCGAGACAAAGGCTTTCTATGGCCAAGTGGGAGACGGCAACGCTGACCACGCTTACTGGGGCGCTGCAGAGAACATGACTATGGGGCGGCCTGCCTTTAAGATCGACGCGGCCAATCCTGGGTCAGACTTGGCCGGAGAATCGGCAGCGGCCCTGGCGGCAGCCGCTATGCTATTTCGAGACAGTGATCCAGCCTATGCTGACGAGCTTTTAGAGAATGCCAAGCAGCTCTATGCCTTCGCCGACCAGTATCGCGGCAAGTATTCTGATTCTATTCCTAACGCGAGCGACTTCTATAACTCCTGGAGCGGCTAT
>JBCCAG010000061.1:0-11130 GCA_039814955.1 Cyanobacteria bacterium P01_A01_bin.135 | reverse complement strand
AACTCCAGGCTGGATCACCAGCTTAGTTCAGGCTGCCGACAGCTTCATTGTGGACCGGGCGGCGGGTGAGGCTACCGGCAAAACCATCATCGCCGGCTACCCCTGGTTCGGCGATTGGGGCCGTGACACCATGATCAGCCTGCCAGGACTGACCATCGCTACCGGGCGGCCCAAGCTGGCGCGCCCGATTCTCCAAACCTTTGGCCACCACCTCAGCCAGGGGATGCTGCCCAACCTGTTCCCCGACCGGGGCGAGCCAGAGTACAACACCGTGGACGCGGTGCTGTGGTACTTCGAGGCAGTAAGGGCGTACTACGACGCGACACAGGATAATGACCTGATAGAAGAGCTGTTTCCTGCTTTGGCCGATGTCGTTGACTGGCACCAGCGCGGCACCCGCTACGGTATTCACATTGCGGAGGATGGGCTGCTGTGGGCCGGGGAGCCGGGGGTGCAGCTCACCTGGATGGACGCCAAGGTGGATGACTGGGTGGTGACGCCGCGCATCGGCAAGCCGGTGGAGGTGAATGCCCTGTGGTACAACGCCCTGAACACGATGATTTATCTGGGGCAACAGTTGGGCAAGCCTACGCAAGATTACGAGCAGCTAGCCCAGCGCTGTCGCCAGGGCTTTGCCCGGTTCTGGAGTGAGGCGGATGGCTACTGCTTTGATGTGATTGACGGGCCAGAAGGCAGCGACAATGCCCTACGGCCTAACCAGATTTTTGCGGTGGCCCTGCCCTATGGCGATCTTCCCGGTGAGCCTCTGCTTTCCACTGAGCAGCAGACGGCAGTTGTGGAAGCTGTAGCCGCTAACCTGGTCACCTCCTACGGACTGCGCTCTCTGGCCCCCTCTCACCCAGACTATGTGGGGACATATGGGGGCGATCGCTACCAGCGGGACGGCAGCTACCACCAGGGCACGGCGTGGGGCTGGCTGACGGGGCCATTTGTCCAGGCCCACTTCAAGGTTTACCAAAACCCGGCTGCGGCGCTATCTTTCCTGTTGCCCTTTGCTGACCACCTCAACGCGGCGGGGCTGGGCAGCGTCAGCGAGATCTTTGATGGGGACGTGCCCCATACACCGCGCGGCTGCTTCGCCCAGGCCTGGAGCGTGGCGGAAATATTGCGGGTGTGGCAGGTGATTTGTGGCAGCGTTTGAGCCAAATTGCCCCTTGCCATCGGCGCACAAATGACCTAACTTAATGAGCTATGAGCCGCCACGGTTCTAGTCTCCCAAAGAGTCGGTCTGGCGGAGCCGCATGTTGATGTCAGCAGCATGCAGCCCCTAAGCCACCAGAACAGAGCAAGCTGTTTGGATGACCTTGTGCGATTGTACCTGAGTCATACCGAGCCCTTAACACGTCTGGAATGTCCGGGTTCTTTGGGGACTCCAAATTCACATCAAACTGGAGTCCCTCATGATAATTCAATACCCCGCGTGGTCTCTTGCAAAAGAGGCCGCGCAGCTCGCCGTAAGCCAACAGCTCGCGGCGGACCGCTCCGCGCGGCTAGATTCGCCTATGGAATCTGAGCCCCATATCCCCACCCTGCTGGAGCCTTCTCCCGCGCCAGGATGTGAGCATCTACGGCATCTGCTAATTGGCTCCCCTGCCGGTGTGCAGGAAGCGATCGCCCGCCTTCATCTGCTGGACTACGTTGAGCGCCATTACTGGACCCCGATGATTACCATCGGCGATCGCGGTATCCATATCACCCCGGCTCACGGCCAAGTGCTCAGCTATCTGGTGCAGCAGCGGCCTATTCGGTAGAAGGTTTGGGCGATCGCGCTAGCGAGGGCAGAGCCATTATCGCGTTGTCTTCTGTTTAGCATCTTGGATTAACCCCTCTGGCTTTCCTGCGTCCGTAGGGTGCGCTGCGCAAGTCAGGGGGAGCACTATCGATGCTCGATTGGCCGTTTGACCTGCGAAAGCGTCATCTTCAAACACCGTTAATTTTCATACCGCACTCTGGCTGAGAGGTATAGACTACTGGAGTCGTTCGGCGAAGATATTCTGATGCGGATTCTCAGCACTTGGGTTGGCGATGCGGCAATGCGGGCGATCGCGCTTGCGGGGGCGAATGTGCTGGTGCTCGGGATGGGGGCTGGTGGGGTGCTGGCGCAGGAGGTGGAGCCGATATTGCAGGTGGAGGGAGCACTGGAAGAGGGTGATGGCTCTTTACCAGTCTTCGATTATCGCGCTGTCTTGGACGATAGTAAAACCCTACATGAGAAGAATCGAGGACGGCATCGGCTAGCGGTACAGCAGGTGGCGCAGTCTCCTAAGGGCAGCGAGGCGGCAGCAGTTGAGGGCGATCGCAAGGTGGAGGCAGACTGGCTCTTGCAGAAGGGGATTGAGCAGTTTAATGTGAGTCGGTTTCGCGAGGCACTGCAGTCGTGGGAGCAAGCGCTAGAGATTTATCAGGAGATTGGCGATCGGCAAGGCGAAGGTGATGCCCTGGGCAACTTGGGCCTGGCCTACGACAGCCTGGGGCAATACCAACAGGCGATCACCTGCTATCAGCAGGTTCTTGAAATTTTCCGAGAGATAGGCGACCGGCAAGGCGAAGGCATTGTCGTGGGCAATTTGGGCATCACCTATAACATCCTGGGGCAATACCAGCAGGCGATCGCCTTCTATGAGCAGCACCTTGAGATAGCCCGAGAGGTAGGCGACCGGCAAGGCGAAGGTAATGCACTGGGCAACTTGGGCATCGCTCATAACAACCTGGGGCAATACCAACAGGCGATCGCCTTCTCGGAGCAACACCTTGAGATAGCCCGAGAGATAAGCGATCGGCAAGGCGAAGGTATTGCACTGGGCAACTTGGGCAATGCCTACGACAGCCTGGGGCAATACCAGCAGGCGATTGCCTTCCATGAGCAACATCTTGAGATAGACCGAGAGGCAGGCGACCGGCAAGGCGAAGGTATTGCCCTAGGCAACTTGGGCAATGCCTACAACAACCTAGGGCAATACCAACAGGCGATTGCATCGTATCGACAGGCTCTTGAGATTTTCCGAGAGATAAGCGACCGGCGTGGCGAAAGTTTTATTCTAGCTAACCTGGGCGTCGCTTACAGCAACCTAGGGCAACACGAACAAACAATCGCCTCCTATCAGCAAGCGCTAGCCATCCACCAAGATATTGGCGATCGTGCTGCCGAAGGCACAGTGCTCAGCAATATCGGCGAACTCCTCACCAATCAAAACCTGCCCCAACTCGCTATTCTCTTTCTCAAACAATCCGTCAACATCCGCGAAGCCATCCGCGACGACATTCGCGAACTCCCTACCGACCAACAGCAGTCCTTCGCCGACACAGTCGCGGACACCTACCGTAACCTCGCCGACCTTCTCCTACAAGAAAACCGCATCCTCGAAGCCCAGCGCGTCCTCGACCTTCTAAAAGTCCAAGAACTCGACGACTACCTCGACACCGTCCGCAGCCCCGACACCGACGGCATCGACCTGCTCGACCCCGAAGCCGAAATCAGCAACAAAGCGATCGCCATTGGCCGCGATCTGGCCCAGCTGCGGGCCATCCCCCCCGCCGAACTCACCGACGATCAGAAGCAGCAAATCGCTAACCTCGACGACGCCCAGCGGGCGATCATTGCCGACTTCAGAGGCTTTATCGAGAGCCCGGAGATTCAGACCCTTGTGGCGCAGCTGCAGCAGCGTGAAATTAGCGAGCAGGAGGTGCTTGCGGAGCTGGATGAATTCATCAACCTACAGAACAACTTACGGGATCTGGAGCAGAACGCCGTCCTCATCTATCCCCTCATCCTGCCCGATCGCCTAGAGCTGGTGCTCGTCACCCCCTTCAGCGAGCCCACCCGCTACCCCGTGAACGTGGAGCAGGACGAGCTCAACGAAACCATCGTCGCCTTCCGCCAGTCCCTCCGAGACCCCAGAAGTCACCCAGAGGCGATCGCCCAGCAGCTCTACGACTGGCTCATCGCCCCCATGGCCAGCGACCTCGACGCCATCGGGGCAGAGACCCTGCTCTACGCTCCTGACAGCGTGCTGCGCTATATCCCCCTCGCGGCCCTGCATGATGGCGAGCAGTGGCTGGCCGGGCGCTTCCGCATCAACCACATCACCGCCACTAGCCTGCTGGACTTCGATCTGCAGCCAGATAGGGGGCAGCCCATTGTCCTCGCCGCCGCTTTCAGCGAAGGGGCTTATGAGGTGAAGGCGGGCGATCGTACCTTTCCGTTTGCGGGCCTGCCCTACGCTGGTCTGGAGGTGGAAACCCTGGTGGATGCCTTCCCGGGGAGCACCCAGCTGATGAACCGAGACTTCAGCCGCGCGGCCACTGAGCCCATGATGGACAGCCATACCATCGTGCATCTGGCCACTCATGCGGCCTTTGTCCAAGGTACCCCCAGCGAGTCATTCATCCTATTCGGCAATGGGGAACACCTCACCCTCGAAGAACTCAAAACCTGGGAGGGCCGCTTTAACCAGGTGGACCTGTTTGTGCTTAGCGCCTGCGAAACGGGGTTGGGCGGCTCCGAGCTGGGCAACGGCGAAGAAATTTTGGGCTTTGGTTATCTCATGCAGGAGGCCGGGGCCGAAGCGGCGATCGCCTCCCTATGGCAGGTAAGCGATGGCGGCACCCAAGCCCTGATGAACGCCTTTTACACCGCCCTGAGCAACGGCTACAGCAAAGCCGAGGCGCTACAGCGCGCCCAGCAGGCGTTGATAGCAGGCGACCTCTCCCTTGTGGGCGAGACGCGCGGCACCACCCTCCGGCCCATTAGCCCAGCAACCGGGGAGCCCATCACCACCGATAGCCTCAGCCACCCCTACTACTGGGCCCCGTTTATTTTGATCGGCAATGGGTTGTAGAGGACTGTTACCAGAAGGGGGCATCAGAGTAGGGTGGGCAGTGCACACCCTTGCCAATCAACAGATTTGTACAAGGCCTGAGCGTGGCAGAAACATTGCGCGGGCGGTAGGTGATTTCTAAGCGCATTTAGGCTAGTTTAATGTCGGTCCTCTAGGCTATGACCAGCCGAGGCCCCACAGCTCTTCTCACCAGCGAATCCAATATGACACCCGAACACCAGCGGCTCGAAGACTCCAAACAGCGGCGCGTGCATTGGAAACACTGGGGCCCCTACCTCAGCGAGCGGCAGTGGGGCACCGTGCGGGAAGACTATAGCGCTGACGGCTCCGCCTGGGACTACTTCCCCCACGACCACGCCCGCTCGCGGGCCTACCGCTGGGGCGAGGACGGCATCCTCGGCATCTCCGATACCCACCAGCAGCTCTGCTTTGCCGTAGCCCTATGGAACGGCGAAGACCCCATCCTCAAAGAGCGGCTGTACGGCCTCACCGGCCGCCAGGGTAACCACGCGGAGGACGTCAAAGAGTACTACTTCTACCTCGACAGCACCCCCACCCACTCTTACATGAAGGGGCTGTACAAGTATCCCCAGCGAGAATTCCCCTACAGTGAGCTATTGACAGAAAACCAGCGGCGGGACCGGGAGGCCATGGAGTACGAGCTGCTGGACACCGGCGTATTTGACGAGAACCGCTACTACGACGTGCTGGTGGAGTACGCCAAGGAAACCTCCGAGGACATCGCCATCCGGATCACGGTGACCAACCGAGGGCCAGAGACCCACACCCTGCATCTGCTGCCTACCCTGTGGTTCCGCAATATCTGGTCCTGGGGCTACGACCTGGAGAAGCCGCATATAAAGCTGGCCGCGCAGGGCGACCACACCACCCTAGAGGCCACCCATTACGACGTGGGCACCCGCTGGCTACACCTAGAGGGCACCCCAACCCTGCTGTTCACCGACAACGAGACCAACTACCAGCGGCTGTTTGACGGCGAGAACGCCTCTCCCTACGTCAAGGACGGCATCAACGACTATGTTGTCGGCGGCAGCACCGAGGCCGTTAACCCCGACAACGTGGGCACAAAGGTTTCGCCCCACTACCAGCTGACCCTAGACTCCGGCGCTTCCCAAACTATCTACCTGCGGCTGACGGACAAGGAGCTAACCGAGCCCCTGGGCGACGCCGTGCGCCGCATTTTCGATGCCCGCATTGCCGAGGCCGACCAGTTCTATGACACCGTTACCCCCAGCGCGGTGCAGGGGGAGCTAGAGAACATTCAGCGCCAGGCCTTCGCGGGGCTGATGTGGACCAAGCAGTGCTACCACTATGTGATTGAAGACTGGCTAAGCGGCGACCCGGCCCAACCAGAGCCGCCGGAGCCCCGGGAGGACGGGCGCAACAGCGACTGGGTGCACCTGCATGCCGACGACATCATTTCCATGCCGGATAAGTGGGAGTACCCCTGGTTTGCCGCCTGGGATACCGCTTTTCACTGCCTGCCCCTGGCGCTAATCGACCCCGAGTTTGCCAAAGAGCAGCTGGATATCATGACCCGGGAGTGGTACATGCACCCCAACGGCCAAATCCCCGCCTACGAATGGGCCTTTGGGGATGTGAACCCGCCGGTGCATGCCTGGGCGACCTGGCGGGTCTACCAGATCGAGCGCAAGCGCACCGGCAAGGGCGATCGCCAGTTCCTAGAGAGGGTGTTCCAAAAGCTGCTGCTCAATTTCACCTGGTGGGTGAACCGCAAGGACACCGACGGCAACAACGCCTTTGAAGGAGGCTTTTTGGGTCTGGACAACATCGGGGTGTTTGACCGCAGCTCGGCCCTGCCCACCGGCGGCTACATGGAGCAGGCGGACGGCACCAGCTGGATGGGGATGTACTGCCTCAACATGCTCACCATCGCTCTGGAGCTGGCGCTGGAGAACCCGGTGTATGAGGATATGGCCACCAAATTCTTTGAGCATTTCCTCTACATCGCCGAGGCGATGAACCACATGGGCGGCGGCAGCAGCCGGTTATGGGATGAAGAAGACGGCTTTTACTACGATGTGCTTAACCTGCCCAACGGCAAGCGGGTGCCGCTGAAGATTCGCTCCATGGTGGGGCTGATTCCTCTATTCGCGATCGCCATTTTGGAGCCCGACACCCTAGAGAAGCTGCCCAACTTTAAGCAGCGGCTGGAGTGGTTCATTGAGCACCGCCCTCAGCTGAAAAAGAACGTGGCCTGTATGGAAACCAAAGGCCAGCAGGCCCGCCGCCTATTGGCGCTGACCTACCTGTCACCCCACGAGTACGTGGAGGGCGATCGCTTTCGCCGGGTAGTGAGCAAAATGCTGGATGAGAGCGAATTCTTTGGCGACTACGGCATCCGTGCCCTGTCCCGCTACCACGCCCAGCACCCCTACGAATTCCACGTCAACGGCGACACCCACCGGGTGACCTACGAACCAGCGGAGTCTACCTCGGGCTTGTTTGGGGGCAACTCCAACTGGCGGGGCCCGGTGTGGTTCCCGGTGAATTATTTGCTGATTGAGTCGCTGCAGAAGTTCCACTTCTACACCGGGGACGAGTACAAGGTGGAATGCCCGACAGGATCGGGAAACTGGCTGACGCTGTGGGAGGTGGCCACAGAGATGTCGCGGCGGCTGATCAGCATTTTTGAGCCCGATGAATCAGGTCGTAGACCCACCTACGGTGGGGTTGATACCCTGCAGAACGACCCCCACTGGAAGGATCTAGTGCTGTTCTACGAGTACTTCCATGGGGATAACGGCGCTGGCCTAGGGGCAAGTCACCAAACGGGGTGGACGGCGCTGGTGGCGAAGCTGATTCAGCAGTACTGCGAGTATAGCTAGGGGCAATCGCCGCTATTTGCTGAGGCGCTGCTTGATGAAGGTAACCAGCTGACCCATTTGCCGCTTTAGGGTCGCCACCTCCTTCTCCAGCGTCTCAATCCGCTGGGTCATCGCCTGCACATCTGCGCCGCCGCTAGCGTCTGTAGCAGCAGCGGCGGCCTGACGGGGCAGCTTGGCCTTCGTCATAGCAGACTTAATGGCGCCGATCAGGTCCCGCTGCTCAAACGGCTTTTCAATGAACTCAAAATACTCAAACGGCTCGGAGATCTTCTCGGTCACCTCTTCCCGCCGCCCCGACATCACCACCAGCGGAATCTTCTGCAGGCTTGGCTGCTCCTGGATAGTTTGAAACACCTCCCAGCCACTCATCCGGGGCAGGAGGAAATCCAGCATAATCAAATTGGGCCGCTGCTCTTGGATAGCCGTCAAGCCCTCGATGCCGTCCTTTGCCTCAATTACCTGAAAGTTTCCCTTGGGCAACATGTCTTTCACCATGTTGCGAATCACTCGGCTATCGTCGATGACTAGGATTTTGTGCGTTGCCACGTCAGACTCCTCTTGCAATCACTAGGAAATTGGGGCCAGGTGCATCGATAGACGGTGCATTAGCATGAGTTCAGTGTAGCCTTTAGCCGGGTCAAGCGCGGCATTACGGATGCAATGCGATCGCAGAACCTGATCATGATCTAGGCTTGACTACCCGACAGCGGTTTCCCTCTATCGTTCCCGCCTCGGGTCAGAGCCCACCCAGACCCACCGAGTTAAAATACCCATTCTGCTGCACATGCTTTAGTGTATAGACAAACTCGCCCCGCAGTGCCACTGGAACACCATATGGATGATTCTTCTGCCTCTCAATCTGCGATCGCCGACACCCATATCCCCAGCGCCGGTAACCGGAGGGCAAGGCCTAGTTCTCCCCGTCTGCCTGACTGGCTACGCCGCCCTGTCGGAAACGCGAGCGCCTTGTCAACTGTGCAGCAGGTGGTGAAGCGGCGCGGCATCCACACCATTTGCGAAGAGGGGCGCTGCCCCAACCGAGCGGAGTGCTACGCCAACCGCACCGCCACGTTTTTGCTGATGGGGCCGGTGTGCACCCGGGCCTGCGCCTTTTGCCAAGTGGATAAGGGCCATGCCCCCATGCCCCTCGACCCCAAAGAGCCCCTCAAGGTTGCCGAGTCGGTGAAGGTACTGGGGCTAGCCTATGTCGTGCTTACCTCAGTGGCGCGAGACGACTTGCCGGACGGCGGTGCGGGCGTCTTTATAGAAACGATGCAGGCGGTGCGCCAGCTCAACCCCCACACCCAGGTGGAGGTACTCACGCCCGACTTTTGGAGCGGCAAAGGTGGTGAGGTGAGCCAGCGCGATCGCGTGGCGGCGGTGGTGGCGGCAACACCCGCCTGCTACAACCACAATATCGAAACCGTGCGGCGGCTGCAGGGCCCGGTGCGGCGGGGGGCCAACTACGACCGATCGCTGAGAGTTCTGGCCCTAGTCAAAGCCATCAGCCCAACGATTCCCACCAAGTCGGGGCTGATGCTGGGCCATGGGGAAACCCAAGCCGAAATCATTGAGGCGCTGCAGGATCTACGAGCTGTAGACTGCGATCGCCTCACCCTGGGGCAGTATATGCAGCCGTCGCTGAGTCATCTGCCGGTGCAGAAATACTGGACGCCAGCGGAATTTGACCATCTGGGGGCGATCGCGCGGGAAATGGGCTTCTCCCACGTGCGGTCGGGGCCGCTGGTACGCAGCTCGTACCACGCGGAGCAGAGCCAGTAGTGCACGGCCAATGGATAGCCTTTTCCTAAGGGCCTGTGTCCCGTTTAATTTGTAGCGCCCCCTCAATTCCGCCCCATGGTAGAGCGGCAGTTTATGGATTTATTACGCGAGACGGCTGACGGAAGCGGCGCTCCCGTTTAATATTGTTTTAAGATCTCGCTTGTATTGGTGATCAAGCGGCGCCGCTGCCTAATCGCCTAAGCGGCGGGCGCTAACCGTTCACTTTTTACATGGAGCTGTTATGGCATCTAAGCAAGAGCAACTCAAGGCTGACGTTCCCACCACAGGTAACCCCCCGTACCCCTTCCGCACTGGCTGGGCCCTGCTGCTGCTGGCCGGTAACCTTCTGGTTGCGGGCTTCTACTTCGGCGTTCTCGGGTAGGTACCCTCACCTCTGGCGATCGCCAGACCAAGTCATGAATTGATTTATTCAGGGATGTGGCATCGCCGCGTCCCTGAATGCTAATGGGTTATCGCCCCGCCATCTTCCGCTCCCAGTCAGGGCAGTCATCCCCTTCCCATCCGTAGGGATGCATACCGCACACCAGCAGATTACCGCTGTAGATGCGCCCGTGATAGTGCTTACAGCCTACGCAGGCCGGATGGTTGGTGGCGCTGGGGGAGACCCGCTCCACCCAAGGCTCACCCAAATCAGGCTGCCAGTAGAGGTCAATATCGAGGGAAAACTGCCCCGGCCCCAACCACTCATCCACCTGCTCCATCAGAAGCCCAATCATCTGCTCAGCTTCGGTCAGCAGGGTCTCTTGCACCTGCTCGCCCACCACTTCGGAGATCTGGATCATCGAGTCGGTAAATTCGACCGCCGCGTCGGTTGCCTCTTTAACCAAAAACTCGACGTCCTGCCGGACCGTCTCTACCGTGCGATTTAACTCGTCAAACCAGTCGTCCATGGCACAATGGCGGTTCCTAATTAACCCCGCGTAGCATTCGCTAATGTACTTCGTCAGTCCCGCTTCAAGCGCCGCAGCTCATCCTGAAGCTGATCCACCTGCTGCCGCAGATCGTCCATATCGTCACCGCCGGCCTCATCGTCGGTAATTTCAATGGGCCGGGGCTGGGCCGCTTCTGCGTCCACATCCACCGTTACCTTGGCATCGGTAGGCTTACCCTCAGCCATTTGAGCCCGACGTACCATTTCGTCCACTAAGCGGCGGGCGTCTTCAGCGGTAATCTCCCCGCGCTCCACCATCTCGTCGGCAATCTTTTGGGCCTGCCCTCGCAGCTCTGATAAGGTCTTGCTCGCCTTCTCGCCAGCGTAGGAGGCTACTCCGATACCCAAGTAAAACGCGCGCTGTACTAAGTCTCCGAGACCCGGCATAGCCCTTTCCCTATTAAGATGCGATCAAGACGCAAGAGACCCGGAGTCCACGCCTGTTGCAAGCATCCCGTATTGCTGCTACCTTCCGGTCCTGACAAGATTTGGGCGTTGTAACCGCATGGGTCCGAGTCAGCTTTAGCATAGCACGTCTTAACTGGGCTTGACCGCCTCCCAGGGGAGGTCCTTTCATCCGCAGTCATCCACCCAGCGCAATGTCAAGCACCATCATCACAGCAAATCCGGCCATCACCCCAAAGGTACCCTCCTGGGCCACCCCTTT
>JBCCAG010000338.1:0-4808 GCA_039814955.1 Cyanobacteria bacterium P01_A01_bin.135 | reverse complement strand
GCGATCCCCCTGGCTGACTTAGAGACTGCTGCGCTGCGGCAGGCGATTGAAGCTGTGCTCACCCAGCCGTCGTACCGGGAAAATGCTCAGCGGCTACAGGCGGCAATTCAGGCGGCGGGGGGAGTGGGCCGAGCAGCGGATGTTGTGGAGGCGGCGATGGTCCCCTAGGACCGGCCTTTGACCATCGCTCGCACTGCGATGCCGCCTCAAAGCTAAGTCTGAGGGCTAACACAGACCCTGCGTAGGCTGCCAGCCAATCTTCTCTGAATCTACCCAAACGTCTGGAATCTGACGGAGCTGGGGTGGTTATGTAAAATACGGACTACGGTAATAGCCCGCTAGGCCGCTGTAGCCGCGCTTTACTTGACGGTGTCCCCATGAAAAATCTCCCCTTCGTCATCAAAAAATTTATGCTGAGCCAGCCGCAGTCTGGTGAGGGCTCTGTTGACCTAGTAGATGACGTCACGACTGGGAGGGGTAGCGCGGATGGGACGCCGATCCCGGGCTACTTTGTGATGAGCAGTGCCACCCCCAATATCGATGGGGATACCGGCAGCGACATTGATGTGCCCAGCCCTGAAGAAGCGGCCAAGATTGCCCAGCAGCAGCAGTTTGAGCTAGACAACGCCGCCCAGGGCATCAAGCAGATTGCCCAGTATCTATACAGCATTCACAACCAGCACAAGGCCCCGGAGCTGGTGATTACGGTTCATGGCTACAACACCAGCCGCACCTCGGTGCAGAACTGGTACAAAGACATCTTTTACTACATCAACCGCCACGACAAAGCGATCGCCGATCGCCGCACCCAAGTATTTATCGGCTACCGCTGGCCTTCGGAAAATGTGGAGGTGGGCCGGTTCCTCGAATCTATCAAGGCCCTGCCGCCCCTGCCTCGAGATATCCTCATCGGCGGCGGGGCGGCGGCCTTGGGGCTGCTGCTGGTGGAGGCGCTGGAAATCTTGGCCTGGAGTCGGCCCGGCTTCATGGAAAACCTTGGCCTCTGGCAGATCATCAGCAACTGGCTAGCAGATGTCAATCTACTCCAGGCCATCTTGCTGGCCCTAGCCACGGGCCTGCTGCTGCTGTTGCCCCTGCTGGTGAGCTTTATGATGGTGGCCTTGGTGGTGATGCGGCTGGTGGTTTACTTCCGCGATCGCTACCGAGCCAATAACTTTGGGGTCCTGGACCTGGTGGAGCTGCTGCGGCAGATCGACTGGGCGCTGGTGAAACTCAAGGCCGAAGACATCAAGCAGCAGAACCCCGGCTACTCCGATGGGCTGGCCCAAGACCAGGCTCTGAAGGCTTGGCGACAGACCGAGCACCGGGTGAAGCTGTCTTTCATTGGCCATAGCATGGGGGGCTTTGTGGTCACCAACGCCGTTCGCATCTTGTCCGATGTGTTCGACTCCCGCTCCATCGAGCAACAGCCCCCCGCCGATGTAGGCTCGGTATTCCGGCTAGAGCGGCTGCTGTTGGCCTCCCCCGACATTCCCATTCTTTCCATCATCTCCACCCGGACCAACTTTTTGGCCTCCTCCCTGCGCCGCTTTGCCGAGTCCTACTTGCTCAGCAGCGAGGGGGATATCGCCCTGCGCATCGCCTCCACCGCCGCCAACTACATCGCCTTCCCCAGCCGTACCCAGTCCCAGGGCTACCGCCTCGGCAATGTAGCCCTCCACGGCGACGCCTACGGGGTGGTCAACCTCAACGATTTGGATAACAGCCTCATCGAAGGTGTGCCCCTCCAGCAGGCGGTCTTGAGCAGCTCGAGTAAAATCCTCGACAGCTTGTTTGTGACGGCGGAGCGCTTCAAGCGCAATGAGTATGTGCTGCTCTCAAAACTGTTTCGTACCCAGTCAGGGCAGGGCAACGATCGGATTACCGTGGCTGACTTTTTCACCTTTTTTGACTGCACCGACTACGTAGACAAAGAGTTCTCGGTACGCGCCATGGGCGAGCCCCAGCCCGTTAAAGGCATCCTTACCCGCGCCAAGCGTAAAAAGGCTCTGTGGGCCTGGGACTACTTCCTGCTCACCTATGACTACATCACCGGGGCGCGGGATGTGCACGGCGGCTACTTTCGCGGGGAGTTTACCCAAGCGCTGCTGTACCGCACCGCCTTTCTGGGCTTCACCGGCTACCTGCAAACCCTAGATACCGACCCAAACAACGCCTACGACCCCCATGTGGCCCTGAGTAAGCTGCATATGGCCTGCCGTGACAAAGGGATTCAGGGCTTTTTATCGCCAATTCGCTACCGGGTAGACATCCAAAAGCAGAGCCTGACCGACGCGATGAAGGAGTTGCTGCAGGCGATTTCGCAGCCCTTGGAGGAGAAGGTAGAAGAGAAAGTGGAGGCTGCGGCCAGCCGGTCCACAGATGAAGGCGCTAGTCCCTTAGAGGAAACCTACAAAAGCTAAAATTGGGCTAGCGACACCCACAGCCATGTGAGGATACGTGGGACCCTACAACCCCAGCGCCGCCTGCAGCGATCGCCGCATGACTTCTACCGGGGCCGGCTGCTGCAGCCACAGCTCTAGGGCCACCGCCCCCTGCTGCACCAGCATCTCCAGTCCATCGATGGCGATCGCCCCTTGGGCTCTCGCCTGCTGCAGAAACTTCGTGGGGCTGGGGTTATAGATTAAGTCGTAGGCGACGCAGTCTGCCGCCAGCCGCCAGTCCGGCTGTAGGGGGGACTGGTCGGTATGGGGATGCATTCCCAGCGGGGTGGCGTTGACCACCAGGTCGCAGTTTGGCAGCAGATCCGGCACCGCTGCCCAAGGGTGTACCTCCAATGTCGCCTCTAACAAATTCCAGCTGCGCTGAAACGCTACTAGCGCCTCTGGCCTGCGGCCAACGACGTGAACCGTCTGGCAGCCCAACTGGACGCAGCCCGCCACCACCGCCCGCGCCGCGCCCCCGTGACCCAGCACCAGCGCCTGGTTCCAGGTGCGCTCTAAAGGCTGCAGCGGCGCCACAAACCCAGCAACGTCCGTATTGGTGCCGCTCCAGACGTTCCCGGTGCGCCACACGGTATTCACGGCCCCCACGGAGATAGCTAAGTCGCTCACCTTGCCCAATAGCGGCATAATCGCCTGCTTGTGGGGAATGGTGACGTTAAAGCCAGAGAGCCCCATGGCCGCAAAGCCCTGCACGGCGTCGTCGAGGCTGGCTGGGGCAATGGGAAAGGGGAGGTAGGCAAAATCGGCCCCTAAATGGGCGATCGCCGCGTTGTGCATCACGGGGGAGAGGGAATGGGCGATGGGGTGGCCGATGACGCCCAGCAGTTTAGTGGTTCCGGTAATCATGGGGTTAAGTGTATCGCGGTTTGCCATAAACCGTTTTAACCGCCTCTGCGCCCTTGAGCGGTAAGCGATCAAGAAAAAGTTTGAAGAAAGTTAGCTGAATTTAAAACCGATTTTGCCCCGCCGCTGTACTGATGACAGAGCCAGGGCGGCGCGCACCGCAATCACCTGACTTCAAAGCATTTGACCCTGAAATAACGCTATTGGCACGGCATCTGCCGTGTGACGGAGGCCTGTGCACGGCGGCAGGCTTCCCCTACAGGGTCCCATGCGCTAACCCACTCAATGCAATTAGAGGATAAATTCCATGGAAGATATTTTTGTATTTGGCGGCGACCCGTTTAAGGGCGTTGACGTCTCCGCCGAGGGTCGTCAGGTGGTCAATGACCCCGACGAGCTGGCGGATTTCGAGATTGCCGAGGATCGCTTTGCCCTCGACGCAGGGGACCTGGACTTTGGCGGGGAGCCTGTCTTCATTAACGGCTCTGCTGCAGACCTGGCCGCCAGCGGCATTACCGATGCCAACCTCGTAGTGATCCAAGGCCCGTTTGCCAACGCGGGGGCAGCCGCCACAGCGATCGCCGAATCCGGTGTAGCGGCGGGAACAGGGGCATTCGTCTACTTCAACGAGAACCTGCAGATTAACCGCTTGGTCTACTCCACCGACCTGGGTAGCGCCGAGGCCGACATCTCCATCTTGGCCAACATCCGCACCCTAGTGGGGGAGGAGGCGCTCAATGCCCTTCCCGAGTTCAGCGCCGATAACTTTCTAGTTGAGACGGTGCTGGATGCCGCTGGCGGTCAAGAGACCATCGCCGTCAGAGGGGGGGATGTCCTAAGAATCGAGAATTTTGGCGGTGTGCGCCGGGGCGTCAACCCCGACCAGGCCATCCTAGCGGAGGTGGATACGCTGCAGTTTAGCGGCGAGGGTCTGGACGCCCGCAACCTAGAGCTCACCCAAATTGGCTCGGACACCGTTATTTCCTTTGCTGGAGATAGCAGCACCCGGGTCACCCTCGCCAACACCCCCCTCGATCAGCTCGACAACCTGCTGCAGGCCACAGGCGCTAGCGTGGACGCGGGCAACATTTTGTTCGACGGCCAGGCCGAGCTAGCCGATAGCTTTGATGTCTTTAACGCCGACGCAAACCGAGGGCGGGTCTTTAACCGCAACACCGTCACGTTTTTGAACGAGCAGGACAACCGGGTGCAGGGGTTCAGCGGCTCTGACGATGTGATCAATGCCCAGGGCGGCGATGACCAGGTGCGAGGCCTCAGCGGGGACGACCTGCTGCGAGGCGGTGCTGGGGATGACGAGCTGATTGGCGGTGCGGGTCGCGATACCCTGGTGGGGGGTACCGGCAACGACACCCTCACGGGTGGGGCACAGGCAGACCAGTTCGTCTACGCGGGCAGCGTTGCCGGCACCCTGGATGAGATCACCGACTTCAGTATCCGCCAGGATCGCTTTGGCTTTGGCGGTGAGCTGGGGCTAGACAG
>JBCCAG010000947.1:0-1555 GCA_039814955.1 Cyanobacteria bacterium P01_A01_bin.135 | reverse complement strand
GTGCCGGATCTTGCCGCCGTGACCCAAAAGCCGGAATAATAAGAGCGGTAAACTGCTGGCGAGGCCCCCTTGTGATCGAAAACTTTTACGGCATTCCCTACGTCCTGCTAGCCGCTGGACTGCTGGCCGGCATAACCTCGGCATTGGCCTTTGGGGCAACGGTGAAGCAACAGCTAGAGCTTTGGTCCCGCAACCGCGAGACAATGCGGCTGAGCGAAGTGCGCAATTTGAGCATGCTGGTACCGCTGAGCGCTGCTGGTGCTGGCGTTTGCGTATTTTTAGCCTCCGCCGTGCAGATTTTCTCTTTCTCCCCCAAAGTCGCCTATAGCTTGGCGGTACCTCTCTCTGTGCTGGGGGTCGTCGCCCTGTGGATTCAGTTTGGCCAACTGCTGCGTCAGGCGGAGACCGGCGGCGCTCGCTCTTTGGACACTAACTTTTCTATTAAAATTACCCAGCGCTAGGGCAATGGAGCACGCCCCACCGGAGGCAGGCCGGGTGACCTACAGCCCCGCCTACACCCTGGTACCCACCTACGAATGCTATAACCGCTGCGCCTACTGCAACTTCCGCGTTGACCCTGGCCGGGATACCTGGCTAACCCTAGCGGAGGCCCGCGATCGCCTGCGGCAGCTTCCCGACAGCACCAGCGAGATTTTGATTTTAAGTGGGGAGGTGCACCCAGCGAGCGCCCGGCGACAGTTGTGGCTTGAGCGCATCTATGACCTGTGCGAGCTGGCCCTAGGCATGGGATTTTTGCCCCACACCAACGCTGGCCCCTTGCTGTACGAAGAGATGCGCCAGCTCCGGCAAGTAAACGTCTCCATGGGGCTGATGGTGGAGCAGGTAACCCCCCAGCTAATGGAGACGGTTCACCAGTACGCCCCCAGCAAATGTCCCCAGGTGCGGCTACAGCAGCTTGCCTGGGCCGGTGAGCTAAAGATTCCCTTTACCACGGGGCTGCTGCTGGGGCTGGGGGAAACCGAGGCCGACTGGCGGGATTCCCTGACGGCGATCGCCCAGTCGCACCGGCAGTGGGGCCACATTCAAGAGGTGATTCTGCAGCCCCACAGCACCGGCCACCAGCAACCCTGGGTAGGTGAAGGTCGGCTAGCGGATGCACAATTGCTGCGCGCTGTGGCGATCGCCCGGGAGCTGCTGCCTGATGACGTGACGATTCAGGTGCCGCCCAACCTGATGTCACCCACGGCGCTGCTGGCTTGCCTGGCATCGGGGGCGCGGGATGTGGGGGGCATTGTCCCCAAAGACGAGGTGAACCCGGACTACCTGCACCGCCACCAAATGCGCGACCAGATGCGGCGGGCGGGCTGGGTGCTACAGCCGCGCTTGCCGGTCTACCCACAGTATGACGGCTGGCTAGCCGCGCCGCTGCGGCAGCGGGTGGACCAATGGCGTGAGCGATTGGCGGAGCTGGTGTCGTAAAATTTGCTGCTCTGCGAAGGAAGTTACGGGGTATGATAGAGGACCGTACGACAAGGCGGCATAGCCAAGTGGTAAGGCAGAGGTCTGCAAAACCTCCATCCCCCAGTTCGAATCT
>JBCCAG010000696.1:0-2628 GCA_039814955.1 Cyanobacteria bacterium P01_A01_bin.135 | reverse complement strand
GCGGAGTCTGGCACATGGCCTGTAGAGTAGCGGCCTTTTGCAGCCGCGTCACCGTACCATGCACCTGCTGATAAAACTCAAAGAAGTTACTTTGGCCGCTTTGGGGCTCTAACTCTAGCAGGATTACTTCGCCATTTCGATGCACAATGCCATCGAATAGGGCCGACTCAGCGTCGCAAGTAAGGGTCAGCTTCAACGGGTTAATGCTCTCAAAATCTTCCGCTAGGCAGCGCTGTACCTTCTCGACTTGCTTATCCCCAAGCAACAGTGACAGGGGCCGGTTCAACAGCGCCTCAGGTTGGCAACCCGTGAGCTCCGCTAGGCTGTGGCTCACTTGAACCACGGTCAACGCCTGCCCTGATAAAACTAGCAGCACACCATGGGGCTGAATTAAGCCCGGGATGTGAATTGGCTCGCGATCGCAGTTGCTTAAATCTGCGGCCTGAGCCGACTCAGCGTCTAGATTGTCGAATATTGATTTCACCATAACCGGCTGCCTTCTGGCAGAGATGGCTGACTACACTTGGGACAGGCCATTAGCAGCACCCATAGCCTTCCCCTAACCTAGAGCCCTTCCCAAAGCCAGAAGCAATAGTACGTTGTCGACAACGATCTGCGCCTTTTAAGTATGTCTTAAGATTAGTGCAAGTTTCCACTCAAGGCACGCTTAATATACCTTAAGGCTTAGCATGGGCTGACAAAAAAGCCGAGCAGCCACCCTCAAATCAGGCGGCTACGGCGGACGGTGCCATTGCGCTGACTATAGGTGCGAATCCTCGAATGGCATATTGGTGCAGGCTCTCAGCTTACTCAAATTGTAGCGGTAAATACAGGCCGCCAACAGCCCTTAGGAGCCCTCGCCCCACACCTGCTGCAGAATTGTCTCCGGCGCAATATCCGCCATGCGATCGCTGGGGGACTGAATGCCGACAAACTTATCGTCCTGGGGCAGCAGCAGGCTGGGGTCTGTGGGGCCAAACAGGGCCAGGGTATAGACCTTGAGGGCCACGGCCAGGTGCATGGGGGCGCTGTCGGTGCAGAGCATCAGGTTAGCGCCAGCAATCATCGCCGACAGCTTGCCGATGTCCCCCGGCTGGGTCACCTTGATATCCACCGCTTCTTTGAGCCGGGCCACAAACTCGCCGTCTTCGGGCCCTTGTACTACTACCACCGGCAAATCGGGCTGTCGCTTTTGAAAGTCTTGAATGATAGCAACCCAGGACTCCACCGGGTAGATCTTATCGATACCCTTGTCTTTGGCAAGCTGGCTAGAGCCGCCGTGAATCAGCACATAGCCGCTGTCCTGTACCTCTAGGCGCGATCGCTCTGCATCAGCCCAATCCAGATCGCTCTTAGGGACGCTGATGCTGGGTAGAGGACAGGGGGTGTCAACGCCTAGGCCAGACAGTAAATCGTGGTACATGCAGGCGGCGTACTGCTCTGACTTGAGGGGTACGGGGTTGGTTAAAAACCAGCTGCCGACGCTGGTTTGATAGCCAACGCGCACTGGGGTGCCGGTGAGCCACAGCAGTAGGCCAATGCTCCAGCGACGCCCTAGGGAGATGACCACGTCGTAGTACCGGTCCCGGGCGATACCCAGCAGATTGGCCCAGTCGGCGGGGCTGTTGCGACTCTTGAAGTCAAAGGGGATGACGGAGCTGACCGACGGGCAGACGCGGTACGCGCTTTTGGCCCGCGGTTCGACCACAACGTCAATCTCGGCGCTGGGGTAGGTTTGCTTGAGGTCGCTCAGGGTGGGAAAGAAAAGAATTTGGTCGCCAATCCCGCCAGGGACAAGAGCCAGTATGCGCATGGGTGTTTACCGGAGAATCCGCCCTTCATTGTAGTGGAAGGAATACGGATTCAAAAGAGCCATAGACAACAAGTGGGAGACCATCGCGGTAGGATAGCAGGGCAGCGCCATGGGAGACTCTATTGCACCTATTGATTCCTGCCGCCGGGCGCGGTCGCCGTATGGGCAGCGATCGCAATAAGCTGCTGCTGCCGCTCATGGGTCGGCCGGTGCTGGCCTGGACCCTGCAAACCGCAGACCGCTGCCCCGACATCGAGTGGATTGGCGTCATCAGCCAGCCCCACGACTGGCCCGACATCAAGCAGATCCTCAGCGACCTGTCCCTAACGACGCCGGTGGAGCTGATCCAAGGCGGCGAGACGCGGCAGGACTCGGTGTTCAATGGGCTAGCCGCTCTGCCCACCAAGGCAACCCACGTACTCATCCACGACGGGGCCCGGTGCTTGGCGACCCCAGCCCTGTTTACCCGCTGCGCCCAGGCCCTACAGAGTTGCGCCGGCCTGATTGCCGCCGTGCCCGTCAAGGACACCATCAAGGTGGCCACCCTCGAAAATCAGGTAGAGAGCACCCCCGACCGGCAGCATCTGTGGGCGGCGCAAACGCCCCAAGGATTTGAGGTGGCGCAGCTTAAGCAATGCCATCAACAGGGCCGCAAGCAGCAGTGGGCCGTAACAGACGATGCCGCCCTATTTGAGCGCTGTGGCCTGCCGGTGCAGATTGTCATGGGGGAGGAGGCCAACCTCAAGATCACGACGCCGATGGATTTGGCGATCGCCACGTTTATTTTGCAAAATCGGGATAGCGATGGCTCTGAG
>JBCCAG010000628.1:0-2963 GCA_039814955.1 Cyanobacteria bacterium P01_A01_bin.135 | reverse complement strand
CGCCATCATCCATCTGTTTCAGCTACCCCAAATCCTGAAGTACAAAAAGGGCCGGCTGAGCGATCGCCGTCAGCAGTTGGCCCGCCTGAGGCGGCTCATCCTAGAGCGGCTCCCTGAATTAGAACCGGCCTTAACCGCGCCAGTACTGCCGCAGATTCCAACAAAAGGGCGAGAGCTAAAAGCAGTGGAGGACCAGTTAGACAGCCTGATTTGTGCCTATACGGCAGCCCACTGGTGGACCTGGGGCGATCGCAAAAATCTTACCCTGGGCGATTTGGCATCAGGCTACATTGTCGTGCCGAGGCCTCACGGCCCAAACCATTTCAGAACGTAGCTATCGTAGGGGAGAGGTTTTGTCACAACCCCATAGATAAGCTAAATAGTTGCCCATTGGAGATCTCTTCCTCTGCTTAAACGGTATGTTAACGCTGGGGGGGGCAATCTCTAATTAGCGGCGAAAGCTCCATTCCGATTACGCCTCGCGCGCTGTCAACCTTCTGTCTGCTAATGGAAAGTTTATCTACGTCACCCGCTGACTTCGATTTGAGGGTAGTCGCTGATGATGCTCTGGCTGAGCTGCACCGCCGTACTGGGTTTGACCTCTGGATGGTGACGAGAAGGCGGGGAGATAGCTGGATTATTCTCCAAGTTGAAGATCACAGCTACAACATGGCAGAGGGAACTGTCTTGCGCTGGACCGACTCTTTCTGTTGTCAGATGGTTACAGGTCGTGGTCCTGCGATCGCCCCCACTGTTCTCGATGTAGAAGCTTACCGCTGCGCGCCAATCGGCCAATCTTTACAGATAGGGGCCTACGCCGGTATTCCTCTCAAAACCGAGTCTGGAACGCTAATCGGTACCTTATGCGCTATCCATCCGACCCCTCTACCCGACTCGATTCGAGATGAATTTCCCCTCATGGTGGCGATCGCAAAATTGATCAGCGGGCTTCTAGCGGCTGAATTAGCCTTTGCAGATATTTCTAGGCGTAATGAGAAGCTGGAAGCCGAGGTGCTCAAAGACGAGTTGACCGGCTTATTTAACCGGCGGGCCTGGAATAGGTTTCTGGCGGTGGAAGCGCAGCGCAGCCAGCGAGTGGGTAGTGAGCTGGGGATCATCGTTATTGACCTAGATAATTTGAAGCAGATGAATGATACGCAAGGGCATTTGGCCGGCGACGACTACATCTGCCGCGCGGCCCGCGTCATTCAAGAGGTTGTGGTGCAGCGAGACGATTACAGCGCTCGGCTAGGTGGAGACGAATTTGCTATTCTCTGCGTGGACTGCGATGCTGAGCAGCTGGCCCGCCTAGCCAAGCAGCTTTGCTTTGAGCTTCAGCAGCGCCATGTCGAGGCTAGCATTGGCGTCGCAGCCCGACAGCCATTCCAACCCTTGACGAGCGTTTGGGAAGCGGCAGATCGCGCTATGTACGACTGTAAGCAGGGTCGGTGCCCGCAGAACTGCTACCCTCGCGACAGGGAATGCCCTTTTGAAATAAGTCCGCTTCAAAACTGATGTCAGCGGTTAAAGCGGGCAGACTAGCTTTCAGCCTGCCGCGTCAGAAACGGGGCTTCCACAACGGTCCCGGCTATCTCACCGCTACGGAAGTTTAGCCCTGCACCGCCCATCTTAGAACGAATGTAGCCCAATCCCCGCCAGCCCTGGGGCGTCTGAACCACGCTAGTAACCACCCCAGCCCGCTCGCCGTCTACCGTTATCCGCTCCCCCGTAGCCACCGGTCCCGAAAGCTCCAGGCTCCAGAGCAGCTGCTTAGGGCCACCATAGGTATGCAGTCGGGCAATGGTCTCCTGGCCAATGTAGCAGCCCTTGTTAAAAGACACGGCCTGCCACAGCCCTGCTTCTAGCGGGTTGTAGTCCTCCGTCAGCTCCTGTTCCGGCACTGGACGGCCCTGCATAATTCTCAGCTCCTCCCAGAGGCGATCGCCCAGGGGCAGAGCCCCTCTATCCGTGAGCAGCCGCCACAGCTCGGGGGCTGCATCGATGTCGGTAAATAGGGTGTACCCCGGCGAAGCCAGCCCACTGCCGGCGGCAACCCGCACCTCGATACCTCCAAGCTTTACGATGCGGTGGCTCTGGGGGGGCTGCTCTACCATGTCTAAACCCAGGCTCTGTAGAAGCTCGTGGCTCTGGGGGCCTATCAAGCTCAAGGTTGCCGTCAGCTCAGTTATATCCTTGAGCTGCACCTTATCTGAGAAAAAGATAAAGCGGTCCATCCAGGCCAGTAGCGACTCGCGGCAGGTAGGGGAGCAAAGTAGCCGTACCGCGTCTTCAAGCACGTAGGCACTTACCAGATCTACGGTGCGGGCGGTAGAGGTGACGAACACCGTCTGGCACCCCTGCCCCGGCTGCAGGGTCATGAAGTCGTTGGTGGTCTGGTTGTGCAAAAAGCGAATGCGATCGCTGTCGGACACCTCTAGGTAACCCCAGTGGGAGCGATCGCACAGGGCTACTCCGGTAGCCGCGGCGGTGCGGGCGGCGTCATCGTTGCCGTAGGTAGTGGGAATGCCATCGGTAAAGGTGGCTCCGGCGGCGGTTTGTAACTCTTGGAGGATAGTCATAGATTGGCGGGGTTGGGGCGTAGGGCCGTACGGGCGATTATGGCGCTAGGCTGTATACCTTTATTGTCGGATGAAATGGTAGGGCGATCGCCTTTTCTTTTGAGCGATCGCCGCTACTTAAATGCCCGCAGCGTATCGTTGGCTAGCCGCTCGCTGAACCCCGCAATGAACGCCGCCACAAATATCTTGTAGATCTCCTGAGAATCGATATTACCCAATGGGTCGCGCCGCTGCAGCGCCGTGCCCTCTGGCACCTCTTCATGAATGTTGAATCCCGCCGGTAAGATATCCACCACTTTCGTGCTCAGCACCGCAAACACAATTACCCCAAACACCGCCCCAATAAACGGCTTCAAAAACCCTAGGGCAAACGGCGTATTGAGG
>JBCCAG010000690.1:0-2666 GCA_039814955.1 Cyanobacteria bacterium P01_A01_bin.135 | reverse complement strand
GGGGCGCTATGACAAGGTGAAGCTGGTGCCCTTGGGAGAGTATATCCCGCTGCAAAGCACCCTAGGTAAGCTCGTGGGGCGGCTCTCCCCCATTCAGTCCAACATGCTGCCGGGCCAGTCGCGCCAAATTTTCACTACGCCGGTAGGGCAGGCGATCGCCGGTATCTGCTACGAGTCTGGTTTCCCGGGGCCATTCCGCGCCCAGGCGGCGGCGGGCGGTACCCTGATCATCACCGCCTCCAACAACGATCCCTACCCCACTACCATGATGGCCCAGCACCATGCCCAGGATATTCTGCGGGCGGTGGAGAGCGATCGCTGGGCCGTGCGGGCCACCAACACGGGATACTCGGGTATTGTGGACCCCCATGGGCGCACCCGCTGGCGCTCTGAGGCCAACGTCTATTTGTCCCAGCTCGCCACCGTAGAGCAGCGCACCAGCCAAACGCCCTACGTGCGCTGGGGAGACTGGCTGACTCCCACCCTCGTCTTTTTGGGCGGACTCTCCCTCCTATGGCCGCGCCCCTAGCTGCGCACCTGCTGAAACTGGTAGGTGAAGAACTGGTTAAAAAGGCCCACCGTCTCCACATGGTAGACCGGCAAACCATCCACATCCAGCGACAGCTCAGCGGGCAATACCTGTTCCAGGGCTGATTCAGCCGCCAAATCTGTTTCGTAAATGCTAAATAACCCGTAGTTGCGCCGGGTGGTTTGGTCCGCCACAATTTCCTCTAGCCAAGCATCTTGACCTTCTAAAACGCTAGCGCAAAGCCCCTCAAAGAACACCGGTACCTGGGGGCAAAGAGAAGTCTCAAGCTGCTGGCTGAGGCGCTCCGCTGCGTAGGCCTCGTAAGCGGCTTGGTCTGGATTGGTGAGGGCTAACGCTGCAGCAGCGGCGGCGATCGCCCCCACAGAAATTAGTACCCCGAGCTTGACCACACCCATGTCGAACTCCATGATGGTTACGGCAATCAGCCTAGCGTGTTTAGGGTCCACCACAGCGGTGCACCTAGCCCAGTAGCGCGATCGCCACAGCCTGTCCCAGCGCAAAAAGAAATGCTATAATAGTTACCGACGTGGCGAGCGTCGCCAAGTGGTTAAGGCAGCGGATTGTGATTCCGCCATACGTGGGTTCGAGTCCCATCGTTCGCCCTTTTTGTATGAGTATCTAGCTAGGGTGTCCTGCTTTTCAGACAGGGCCCCCTGGCACGCCCGGCTTATTTACGCCTCTGGATAGAGCCACCGGCGAAAGAGCTTGGTCAGACGCGGCATCACCAGATAGGTTAGGCAGGCAACCACAAGCCCTGTTGAGACAAGTTGAGCCAGCAGCCGAGGTAAGGCTGCTACCAGTGGCGCAAGCAGGCGACCCAAGATAGCAGACGTTATAAATACGCCTAACCAGGTAACCAGCGCCATCTTGTAGCGGCGTGGCGGGGCTTTGTGGGGTTGCTCCGGCAAGCTAAACCAGGTTTCGAGCCCCGTGAGCGTTTGAATCGATTCGGGTTTCTCAATCAGGGGCTGGAGACGCTCAATCCACGCGCGCCGCACGTCGGACTCTAGCCAGATTTTGAGGTTGTCGTAGCAGTCAAACTTGAGAATGACCACATATTCAGCATGGGCGCGATCGCGCGGGCGAATCGTGCTCACCCCTAAATGGCCCTCAAACTTTTGCGCATCGGTGGTAATGCCGTGAAACCACTCCTCGTAGCCCTGCTCCCGTCCCGAACGCACTAGGTGGGAGATTACGGCGGTAACGGGCTGGTTTTCTGCCGCTTGATGGGTCATTGATTTAGGCTAATAGCAGCAAGCACAGGCCAAGCCGCCCCAGAACTGGGACAAAACCCCTGGCTTATTTAAGGATAGCCACGGGATGTGTGGCTGAGGTTGCACATGTGCCATTGACGAGGGCTGCGGAAGCGGGCCGGAGGAGATCGCCGTAACTTTGGAGTTGTTCTGATAGCCGCCAAAGTACCTCACGGGTGACCAATCTGGACTGACCGGTAGCGCCGGAGGCGAGTGCTCAGTGAATTCGGCGGTGGCGTAAACGGGCTTCCCATCGACAATCGTCAGCACCGACTCTAGATGCTTGATTCGCTCTTCAGGGACAGAGAAGTAATCTTCAGAGAGCACGGCGAGATCGGCCAGCTGACCCGGCACAATAGCGCCCTTGTTGCCTTCTTGATTGGAGAACCAAGCAGCGGCAGCGGTGTAAAGCCTCAGCGCCTCCATGCGGTCTAGGCGATTGGTGTCTGAATACAGCGCCGTTCCCCCAACGGTTTTTCCGGAAACCAGCCAGTATAGCCCCACCCAAGGGTTGTAGCTGGCAACCCGAGTACCGTCGGTGCCGCCAGAGAGGGGCACATCCATCGCCATAATCTTGCGGATTGGCGGCGTGTGGCTCGCTGCTTCCACCCCGTAGCGGTTGGAGAAGTACTCGCCCTGATAGGCCATGCGATGCTGAATGGCGATGCCGCCCCCCAAAGCCTTGACGCGCTCAATGTTGCGATCGCTAATCGTCTCAGCGTGGTCTAAAATCCAGTGCATCCCCTCAAAGGGCACTTCTTGGTTGACCGCTTCAAAGACATTGAGAAATCGGGTAATGGATTCGTCATAGGTGGCATGGAGCCGGAAGGGCCACCGGTTTTCTGCCAAGAGCTGAACCACGG
>JBCCAG010000307.1:0-5036 GCA_039814955.1 Cyanobacteria bacterium P01_A01_bin.135 | reverse complement strand
GTGAGCAGGGCGCTGACGGTTTGGGCCGAGGCCTCTAAAAGGCGATCGCGCAGGGCCACTCGATTAATCCCTGACGCAGCAGCAAGGTTCGGCTGGTCTGCTGTCTGCCGCAGAAGATGGTTTTCGGCCTCTAGCGCCCGAAGCCGCGCCTGCAGCGCCTCAATACGACACTGGGCATTATCCTGGAAAGCGGTCATAGCTGATTCAAAGCCGATTTAAACCCTAGCTGTTATCCCTTAACGCCGCTGCCCGTCTCTGTGGGTACAATATAGCGCTGAACAAACAGAAAGACGACTAGGATAGGCGCTATCGATAAGATCGAGCCCGCTGCAATCAAGCGCCAGTCTAGAGAAAAGGCCCCCGCCAGCTTCGCCACCCCCAAGGGCAAGGTGTAGTATGCTGGGTCATCCAAAATAATCAGCGGCCACAAAAAGTCGCTCCAGGAGCCGATAAACACGAAGATGGCTAGGGTAACTAGGGCCGGGCGCACCGCCGGCAGCATAATGAACCACCAGAGCCCTAGCTCCGAGCAGCCGTCCATGCGCCCCGCCTCCTCTAGCGCCTTGGGCACCCCCAAGAATGCCTGCCGCAAGAGGAAAATGCCAAAAGCCGAGGCGATCGCCGGAAATACCAGACCTAAATACGTGTTGCGCAGTCCCAAGTTCACCGCCAAGATATGCAGCGGAATCATCACCACCTGAAATGGAATCAAGATGGTGCTTACCACGAGGGTCAGCAGCGCTTCCCGCCCCGGGAACTGCAGCCGCGCCAGGGGATAGGCCGCTAGGGAGCAAAACAGCAGGTTCAGCGCCACTGTCACCCCCGCCACCAAGGTGCTATTGAACAGATAGCGGCCCATGGGGTTGGTCTGCCACACCTGTATAAAGTTTTGCAGGGTGGGCTGCTCCGGGATGAACTGGGGAGGAAACTGGAGAATGTTCTCCGTAGGGGACTTGAAGGCCGTGCTCAGCAGCCACAGCAGCGGCAGCAGCATCAATAGGGCCACAGCCCCCAACAGCAAATATAGACCGAGCTGGTGCTGACGGCGGCGCTGCATTACAAAACGCCAGCGCCATCCCGCTGGGGATGCAGGCTCTGGCCTTGCTGCTGAGCAGCGTAGAGGCGGTTCAGGGCATTCATATAAGCCTGGGCTGAGGCTACCACCACATCGGTGTTGGCGGCGTGGCCCGCGTACAGCCGTCCCTCGTGGCGCAGGCGAATGGTCACTTCACCGATGGCGTCGATGCCAGCGGTCACCGACTGCACTGTGTACTCAATTAGCTGGTTGGGCAGGTCGATGACCCGGTTAATGGCCTTGTACACCGCGTCCACTGGGCCGGTGCCAATGGCGGCGTCCATCAGCTCTTGGCCGTCGGGGGTCAGCACGCAGACCGTGGCTGTAGGCTGGGCGTGATCGCCGCAGGACACCTGCACATGCTGCAGGGTGTAGGCGATGGGGTTGTGCTGGGTCTCGTCGTTGACGATTGCCTCCAGGTCCCAGTCGCTGATTTCCTTCTTCTTGTCGGCCAGCTCCTTGAAGCGCAAAAATGCCCGATTAAGGTCCTGGTCGGACAGCTCAAACCCCAGCTCCTGCAGCCGGGTGCGGAAGGCGTTGCGCCCCGAATGCTTCCCCAGCACAATCTGGTTATTGGTGAGGCCAATGGACTCAGCGTCCATAATCTCGTAGGTGAGCTTATTTTTGAGCACCCCATCTTGATGGATGCCGGACTCATGGGCGAAGGCATTGGCCCCCACAATCGCCTTGTTAGGCTGCACAAACATGCCCGTCAGGTTGGAGACCAGGCGCGAGGACTTGTAGATTTGCTGGGTGTCGATATTGTGCAGGGGTGCTTCCGACTCCGGGGCGCGGCCAAAGAAGGGGTTGAAGTACTGCCGCCGCACATGCAGGGTCATCACCAGCTCTTCTAGGGCCGCGTTGCCGGCCCGCTCGCCGATGCCGTTGATAGTGCATTCGAGCTGCCGGGCGCCGTGCTTCACCGCTTCCAAGAAGTTGGCCACCGCCAGACCCAAGTCATTGTGGCCATGGACAGAAATCACCGCTTGGTCAATGTTGGGCACGTTCTCAGCAATGCCGCGAATCAGGCCGCCGAACTCGCTGGGCATGGTGTAGCCCACGGTGTCCGGGATATTGACAGTGGTGGCCCCAGCGGCGATCGCCCGCTCCAGCACCTGGTACAAAAACTCCGGGTCAGAGCGCCCCGCGTCTTCCGGCGAAAACTCCACGTCATCCACCAGAGACTTGGCATAGCCCACCATCTCCGGCACGATGTCCAGCACCTCCTGGCGAGACTTGCGCAGCTTGTGCTTCAGGTGAATGTCTGAGGTAGCGATGAAGGTATGGATGCGTTGATTCGCTGCCGGAGCTAGGGCATCGGCAGCGGTTTTAATATCCTGTTGAGTAGCCCGGGCCAGACCGCAGATGGTGGGGCCACCTTCAACACCCACCTGCTCAGCAATGCGGCTCACCGCCTCAAAGTCGCCGGGGCTGGCGAAGGGAAACCCTGCTTCAATGATGTCCACCTGCAGGCGGGCCAGCTGCCGGGCGATCGCCAGCTTCTCGTCGACGTTGAGAGTGGCTCCCGGCGACTGCTCGCCGTCCCGGAGCGTCGTATCAAAAATAATAATGCGATCGGCGGAGGCCGCAGATTCGGAGTTGGCACATGGGGAATCGACAGAACGGGTAGCCATAGGAGCTGTCGCAGCCGGAATAACTATCCCCCGATGATAGCGTTTTTCCCATGCTTTAGCGGACCCCTACAGTAGCCTGCCCAAGACTTAGTTGTAATCGCTTTTTTCAATGTAGTCACGGATGCTGTTGAGGTCGATGTAGCGGTCGGTGGCGTTGCGCAGCTCCCGGGCGATCATCCCCTCAGTAGATACAACCGTAATATGGGTACTTTTGGAGCGCAGCAGCTCAATCGCCCGCTCAAAATCTCCGTCACCGCTAAACAGAATTACCTGATCATACTGCTCAACGGTGTTGAACATATCCACGACAATTTCAATGTCTAGATTGGCTTTCTGGGAATAGCGGCCCGAGTTGTCGTCGTAGTACTCCTTAAGTACCTTTGTACGTACGGTGTATCCCAAACTGATCAGGGCGTCCCGGAACCCACGCTGGTCTTGAGAGTCTTTCAAACCTGTGTACCAAAACGCGTTAATTAGCCGGACGTGGGGATCTTCGGTGAAGTAGCGCAAGACGCGCTTCGGATCAAAGAACCAGCCATTTTTCTGCTGGGCGTAGAACATATTGTTCCCGTCTACGAAAATCGAAAGACGGCTTTTAGAAGACATATATATAGCACCTATAGGAATTTATTAATAGTTTGTTTAGCCGGCGATCGCAACTGGCAACTAATGCAGATAACAATCCCAAGTTGCTAGTCGCGATTACCAGCATCGCCAACGGCTTTTCCCCGCAGCTTGTCAGCGACCGAGGGTCGGGTCAGATGGGAGCTATTGTCCTTGGCGATTGCCTAGAATGCAAAGCTAATAAAATTCAAAGCCTAAAAAAATCACTCAATTTGTAAATCGGTGGTGACAAATAACCTCTTTGTGTAGGACGATATACATAAAATATCAAGGGTGACCAAGGTAGGCTCATGCCGGCAATGCCTATGGCCTCCCATACCCTATATGGGCTAGTAAGGGGATGCCCCTCTTGACTGTTTGGCTCAGACTATGCTGATTCATAATGGACCAAGCAGCATATCTTGCACTTTTAGAGATATGACTTGCTAAGCGCCCGAATGGTTTCAACGGCCTGATGAGGGCTTGGTTGCGGTAAATGCCTATAGCTATAAGTATACATACCTTAAACCTGCTGTGCAGACCAGGCAAGCCTAGGCCGTCAGGGATGCAAGACGCAAATGCAGGACTATATCTGGTATTTTCGCTGTAGCAGTGCTCCAATAAATGATGGACCATGCCTCTATCAGGATGACCGGCGGCATGCTTGGTCGTCATATTATAGAATTCTTGTCCGTATTTACGCCATGCTGCAACCGCCACTCAATCATCTGGACGCCTCAGGTTGGCTAGAGCGCCACTTCCGACAGCCGCCTCTCCAGCTCGGGGTGATGGCGTCCGGCAACGGCAGTAACTTTGAAGCGATCGCCCAAGCCATAGACGAGCGGCGTCTCAACGCCCGCATCGCTGTCGTCATCTACAATAACCCGGAGGCCGGTGTGGCTACCCGCGCCGCCAAGCGGCAGATTCCAGCCATCCTGCTCAACCACCGAGATTACAAGCGTCGTGATCACCTAGATAGCGACATTGTTGCGGCCCTAAAGCAGCACAGCGTGGACTGGGTAATCATGGCTGGCTGGATGCGCCGCGTCACCGAAACCTTGATTCAGGCCTTTCCCGGCCATATCCTTAATATTCACCCCAGCTTACTCCCCAGCTTCCCTGGCCTGCATGCAGTAGAGCAGGCGATCGCGGCGGGCGTGAAGATTACGGGCTGCACCATCCACCATGTGGTGCTGGCGGTGGACAGCGGCCCCATCGTGGCTCAAGCCGCCGTGCCGGTCTACCCTGACGATACACCTGAGATTTTGCAGCAGCGCATCCACCAGCAGGAGCATCGCCTCTATCCCCACGGGATTTTGCTGGCGGCTAGCCAATAGGAACTTTAAATCTGGGTACGGTCGGTCAAAATTTCGTACCCCGTCCCCGTCACCAACACCGTATGCTCAAACTGGGCCGACAGCGAGCGGTCCACCGTCACCACCGTCCAGCGATCGCCCAAGGTACGGGTGTGGCGTGACCCCGCATTCAAGATGGGCTCAATTGCCAGGGTCATCCCCGCTTCCAGCTTGACGTTGGGCAACTGCCGGGTGCGAATGTTGAACACCGATGGCTCTTCATGCAGGTTGCGCCCCACCCCATGGCCGGTAAACTCTTCGACGATCTTAAAGCCCTGGCTCTCGGCGTAGTCCTGAACAGCCCCGGCAATATCTAATAGGTGAGCCCCAGCCTTGACCTGCGCAATCCCCTTGTACAAAGTGTCCTCT